>JAQCHM010000182.1 GCA_027730885.1 Actinomycetota bacterium
GCGACCGACGGCCGGTCGCGTGTTGTTCGAGGGCGCCGACGTTCACGCGTTGAAAGGTCGGCCTCTGCGTGAGTTCCGTCGAGCAACCCATGCCGTCTTTCAGGACCCGAATGCGTCGCTATCCCCACGAATGCGGGTGCGCGACATCATCGGGGAGCCCCTGGAGATCCAGGGGGTCAGTCGAGACGTCCGGAAGGACCGCATCGAGGAAGTACTCGGCCTTGTCGGCATGAATCCGGAGGCAGCGAAGCGGTATCCTCACGAGTTCTCTGGGGGCCAGCGGCAGCGGATCGCCGTCGCACGTGCGATCGCCTCCAGTCCGCGCCTGATTATCCTGGATGAGCCCGTCTCTGCGTTGGATGTGTCGATCCGTGCCCAAATCTTGAACCTGCTTCGAGAGCTGCAAGATCGACTGGACCTCACCTACGTGACCATCGCCCACGACTTGGCCGTTGTGTACCAGGCCTGTGACCTCATCGCAGTGATGTACCTTGGCAAGATCGTGGAGATTGCAGAGCCGGAAGCCCTCTATGAGGAACCGGCTCATCCGTATACGCGGATTCTGCTGGCATCGATCCCTCGTCCGGACCCGACGCTGAGAGATCGGGAGCGAGTGGAGTTGACCGGCGAAATTCCCAGCCCTGCCAATCCACCGTCAGGTTGCCGCTTTCATCCCAGATGCCCACTTGCCGTCACCCAATGCGCTGAGGAAGAGCCAGAGTGGCGCGAGGTGAATCCGGGGCGCTGGGTAGCATGTCACCGAGCCTTCGAGATGGTGTAGGTGACGTATCGGGACCGATTGAGGGGTCGCAGGCGCGTTTGGAACGTCGCCGAGCAAGCCCGCACCGCACAGCTTTGAAGCTATTCGCGATAGGAAGGGCGCTGCGCGCCGGATGATGCGTTCTCGCAATTCGCCGTTCGTTTCGTTGGTCGGTGAACCGAGAACGGACATGGTCGCCCACGCCTCCGGATCTCTTGGCCAGCGGAGTCTGATGGACCCTCTGCAACGCTCTCGCCGAAATCTCTGAGGTTGTCGACGGCCGCGATCAGCAATGGGCGGTCGATTGACGCTTACGAGAGGTTCGTTCGGCCCTTGCATAGAGGCGCCAAGCCGCGCAGTTGACACATGACTGGTAGTCAGACCGCGCTACCAGGTGTCGAGGAAGTTGCGCCGGCCACGGCGTAGGGGCTCGGAGTCAGGCACCGACATCAAACCTTCGACAATCCAGCGCCGGGTCTCTGCGGGGTCGATGACGTCATCCACCCCAAACACGGAAGCTGCGTTGATCGCGCTGCCTCGCTCGTATGCAGACTCGACGAGTCGCTCGTATACGACCGCTCGCTCGTCAATATCCTCGATCGCGCCCAGTGAATCCCGATTCGAGAGCAGCACGCTCGCCTCGATGTTCATGCCCCCGAACTCGCCGTCGGGCCAGGTGACGGTGAAGATCGGCGCTCGACCGCTCCCCGTCATTACCGCGATCGAGCCTAGCGCGTAGCCCTTTCGCAGGATGATGGAGAAACGAGGGGTCTCTAGGTTAGCTCCGGTCACGAAGAGCCGGCTGCAATGTCGGACGAGCCCGGTTCGCTCTACCTCAGGACCGACCATCATTCCCGGGGTGTCGACGAGTGTGATGATCGGGATGTTGTAGGCGTCGCACAGCTGCCAGAATCGGGCCACCTTGTCGGATCCGGGGCTATCGATCGCTCCTCCAAGATGGGCGTTGTTGTTTGCGGTCAGTCCAAACGGATGGCCCTCGATTCGCACAAATGCCGTGACCATGCCGACGCCAAACTCGGGACGCAGCTCGAGGACCGAATCCTTATCGGCGAGGGTCTCGATGAGCTCTCGGATGTCGAAGCTGCGGTGGCGGTTTTCGGGGATGACGTGACGGAGCAGCCGCTGGTCGTTCGCTTCCCAGTGCTCGATCGATCCCTGGAAGTAGGAAAGGAGCTTCTTCGAGGTGGCGATCGCCTCGTCCTGGTCCTTGACAAGGATGTCGACGGTCCCGGCCGGCACGGTGTCAGATGTCGGGCCGATCTCTTCGGGGAGGAAGACCCCCATCCCGCCGCCCTCGATGGTCGCCGGAGCGCCCATTGCGATCAGCGAATCTTCGGTCGCAATGATGATATCGGTGATCCCAAGAACCGACGCGTTCCCGGCGTAGCACCAGCCGGCGGTGACGCCAATCATCGGCACCTTGCCACTGAGCTGCGCCATACGCTCGAATGTGCGTGTAGCCGGGTGACCTCGACCGCTCGGGCCGTACTGGGGGGCGTCAGGAGGAGCGCTGCCGGAACGGGCCCCGGCTCCCTCGGCGTGAAAGATGAGTGGGAGCGAGAGCTCGTCGGCGAGTTCAACCATCCGATCAGTCTTGTCGTGTCCCCGACCACCCTGCGTGCCGGCGTACACGGTGTCGTCGTAGGAGATGAACATCGTGCGGGCGCGTTTTGGGTCGAAGAGGTCGCCATTGATTGAGCCGATACCAGCGACCAGCCCGTCAGCCGGAGTCTTGCGGATCAGATCCTGAGCGGACAATCCGCTGCGTGGTGTCGAGATCGTCAGTGGACCGTATTCGACCCACGTACCCGGGTCCATCAGCTGAGTCAGGTTCTCGCGAACGGTTCGTCGGCCCCTGCTGTGACGGCGCTCCACAGCCTCTGGGCGGTTTTCGTCGAGGGTGAACTCCCGACGGTCGAACACCGCCTGCAGACTCGGCCGGATGTAGTCAAGGTCGACCGTTTGCTCATCGCGCTCGATCGCCTCACCGACGTCGCGAACTTCAACGAACGCGAGGGGGTGGCCGTCGTAGACGATCTGATCGAGCGTCACGGTCACTTCTTGGACGATGCCCCCAACGCTAGCTTCGACGACGTGTTCCATCTTCAACGCGCTCATCACGAAGAGGAGTTGACCCTCGCGGATTGTGTCACCCTCCGCGATGTGAATCTCTGTCACCGTTCCCTGAAGCGGCGCCGGCACAGGCTCGGTATTTGGCGGGCCCACGAGCTGCTGGGCTGGCGACCCGGCGGCATGGCGGGTGGGTTTCCCGCTGCGGAAGAAATCCAGCGAGGCAAGCGGATCCCGACGGTCGACGGCAGCTCCCGCCCGTCGAGCGTCCGCACCCCCTGAGCCCCTGTCATTTTCTGCGCGTGGCGTGAGTTCCTTGATGTGGTCGTCGATCCATCTGGTGTAGACGTTCTGGTCGGTGAAATCGCGGTGGGCGAGGACCTGCTTTAAGAACGAGATATTGGTGTCGAGACCACCGATCTGGAACTCCTCGAGGGCCCTGATGAGCCGCCCCGCCGCAGTTGGGAAGCTCGCGGAGCTCGAGTGGACGATCACCTTCGCCAGCAATGAGTCGAAACTCGGGTTGGTCGAATAGCCAAGCTCCCCGTAGGTGTCCACGCGAACTCCGGGACCCGAGGGCAGTTGGAATACAGTCAGCTGTCCTCCTGTCGGACGAACTGTCCCATCCGCATTCATCTGCTCAGTGTTCACACGTGCCTGGATGGCGAAGCCGAATGCTGGCGGGACCAACGCCTGAGTTAGATGGAGGTCACTCAACGTTGCACCCTGAGCCACACGCAGCTGGGCTTGCACAAGGTCGACCCTCGTGACTTCCTCAGTGACCGTGTGCTCGACCTGGAGTCGCGGATTCGCCTCGATGAAAACGAACGTATCGTCGGTGGGATCGATGAGGAATTCGAAGGTGCCGAGGCTCTTATACGACAAGGCCTCGGCCATCCGCACCGCGGCTTCGCAGATTGCCTCTCTTAGCTCCGCACCGAGACTTGGGCTCGGTGCGATCTCGACGAGCTTTTGATGTCGTCGCTGAATGCTGCATTCTCGCTCACCAAGGTGGCTGACCGCGCCGTCGCCGTCCCCGATAACCTGGACCTCGATGTGCCGTGCTCGGGGAATGAGCTGCTCGACGTAGACGGCATCGTTGCCGAATGCTGTCTTCGCCTCCGACTGGCAGCGTGCGTAGGCGTCGGCGATGTCGTCGATCTGATCGACCACGCGCATTCCTCGGCCCCCGCCGCCGGAGACCGCCTTGATCACGATCGCTGCATCGCCGCCGAGGCTTGCAAAGAAATGCCGAGCTTCATCGGCTGTTACGGGCCCCGCGCTCCCAGGCAGGACCGGAATATTCAGCTCTACTGCGAGACTCCGGGCGCGAGACTTGTCGCCGAGCACCTCGAGCGTTTCGACGGATGGCCCGATGAAGGTGATGCCTTCCTCGCTGCAGCGCCTCGCGAATTCCGCACTCTCAGCCAGAAATCCGTACCCGGGGTGCACCGCGTCGCAGCCCGTATCCTGAGCGACTGCTATCAACTGCTCAATGTCGAGGTAGGCCGCTGCCGCCCTGCCCTTCAACGCCTGAGCCGTGTCCGCCCTACTGAAGTGTGGCGAATCGGCGTCGTCTTCGGAATAGACTGCGACGGTCCGAAGCCCCAAGTCCTGGGCGGCGCGGAGAACTCGCACGGCTATCTCGCCACGGTTGGCGATCAGAACCCCGCTGAGATTCGAAAGATCATTTCGCACGTCGTCGAACCTTCGTTTGCGCCAGCTCGTCCGTGGGTAGGGTGAGTCGATACTCACGTCGGATCGCTGCTCGCTCGCTACCGGCAAGTACCGAACCAATACGCGATCCAGATCAACAGTGGCGGCGTCGTTGGCGGGCGAGGGCTTACTTGCTCATCCCGCGGAATCAGCTTGCGCCGGAGCGTAACACATGCGTTAACTGGTGCGTCTGTCGGGCCACAAAACCTGATCACGTCAGGCGGCTTTCCGTTCGTAGCGGTGATGGATGCCGCCGAGCACGGGGATCGACACGACCTTGCCGTCCCGCTGGACTGGCCGAGATCCTTGCGGTGGTTCCAACGCGAGCGTCCGGTGTGGTCGCGCTGCGTTGTAGTAGTCGACGTATTCGCGGAGCACTCTGCGGAGGAGCGCGATCCTAATATTGTGGTCCGACAGCACTAGATCTCGTGAAGCCTCGATCGGCTCATCGCCTCCGCGCGGGGTGGCGCATCAGCGGCTACCACGTATCGACGTACGGCCGCTTCTTCTCGGTGCGACGTGGCGTCGGCGACAGGCTCTTGAGACCGCGCACGATCCACGCGCGAGTCTCCGCCGGATCGATCACGTATCTAGCGCCCGAGTTGATCGCCCGCGCAGTCTCGTAACCCTGGGCGACTCTGCGGTCGTAGGCTTCCTTACGTTCCTGAGCGTCCTCGATGGCGGCGAGCTCTCGGCGGGCGGATAGCTTCACGGCACCGTCAATATTCATTCCTGCGAACTCGGCGGTCGGCCAGGCCACTGTGAAGAAGGGGACCGATGCGGCCCCGCCGATCATCGCCTGCACGCCGAGGCCATAGGCCTTGCGCACCATCACGCCAAACATCGGCGCGGTCAGGTTCGCCCCGATGTTGAACAAACGCACAGCGTGACGCACCAGGGCCTCTCGCTCGTGGTCCGGGCCGACCATGATTCCCGGGCAGTCCATCAGCACGACCGAGGGGATATCGAAGGCATCGCAGAGCTGGAAGAAGCGAGCACCCTTGTCCGCCCCCGGGGTATCGACCGCACCGGCGAGGTGCGCCGGGTTGTTAGCGACCACGCCCATCGGTCGGCCTTCGACGCGGATGAAGGCGGTGATCACGCCGATGCCGAACTCCCGACGGATTTCGAGGACGGAGCCTTCGTCCGCCAACGTGTTGATGATCTCTCGCATGTCGTAGGTACGGACGCGGTTCTCCGGAATGATGTGGCGCATCCGGCGCTGATCCGGTGCCTCCCCGGGCTCGGTGGGGCCCTGGAAGTAGCTCAGATACTGCTTGGCGGTGGCGACCGCAGCGGCGTCGTCTTTGACGAGGATGTCGACGTTGCCATTCGGCGCCTGGAATGACATCGAGCCGATCTCCTGGAACGAGTGCGCGCCCATGCCGCTCGCCTCCACCACGGCCGGTGCGCCCACGCCAATGGTGGAGTTCTCGGTGGCGATGATGACGTCGCAGCAGGCCAGCAGCGTCGCGTTCCCACCGAAGGAGTTCCCCGTGTTCACGCCGACCAGCGGAACCCGACCGCTGAGCCTCGCGAAGTCAGCGAAGACAGAGGCGTCCATGCCGACGCCATCGAGGTCACCGTAGGGCCTCCCCTCCCCCTCGGAGAACAGCACCAGCGGAACCCGAAAGTCCCGCGCCAGTTCGTGGACCGGTTCCTGCTTGTAGTGGCCATGCGTGTAGGTGGCCATTAGATAATCGCTATGGATAACGGCCGCGCGTCCTCGTTCCTCGCCAACCAGGTCGGCGTTGATCGTGCCGAGGCCCATGACCGTTCCACCCTCGACTGAACCAGCCGCCGGCGGCCCGAACTCTCGGAATGAACCTTCGTCCAACAGATCGGCGAGGTTTTCGCGCGGGGTGCGCCGGCCCAGCGCGTGCCGCGCGGCCACCGCCTCCTCGTGGGAGGCGTCGAGCGTCTCGGCAATGCGGTCCTGTACCTCCTGCAGGTCGCCGCGGATGTGATCGAGGGCTGGCCCGGCCTCCGCTTCGAGGTCGCCGCCCTCAATCTCCATCTCGTTGATGAAGACGATCGGATACCCCTCGCGGACCACGTCGCCTACTGCCATCGAGACGGCGCAAACGACGCCACTCCGGTCCGCGTTGATGTCGTGCTGCAGCTTCATCGCCTCGACCACGGCGACCGGCTGTCCGATCCGCACCTCGTCACCGATCGCGACCGAGATCTCGACGATCGTCCCCTGCATCGGCGCGACGAGGCCGACCGAACCGGGCGGTCCGACCGCGTGTCCAGCGTCCTGCCGAGCCGCGATGGAGCTCGTGGAC
>JAQCHM010000183.1 GCA_027730885.1 Actinomycetota bacterium
GGTGCGGGACGTCGCCGACCGGCGTGCGTGCTACCCCACGGGAGACAGTAGTCTAACGGTCGTTTGGTAGAGAAGTCCAGACACGAAGCAATCATAGCTTCACCGACGCGGTCGTCCGCGATCCAGCCGGTCACGACTCGACGCGGGCGGTCGCTGATCCGGTCAGCACATTGCGGCCGTCCTGATTGGTCACCGTCATCGAGAGGTCGACGAGAGCGGATTCAGCGTCGGAACGGATCCCCGTGACCTCGAACGCACCGGTCAGGGTGTCACCCGGCCAGACCTGAGCGGCAAAACGCGCGCCAAAGTCGGTGAGCCGGCCGATGCCGACCAGGGACGTCAAAGCCGTACCGGTCAACCCCATCGTGAGCATGCCGTGGGCGAACACCGACGGGTAGCCAGCCGCTTCGGTCGCGAAACGCTCGTCGGTATGAATCGGGTTGTAATCACCCGACACCCCGGCGTACTGGACGATGCGCGTGCGGGTGAGGTTCTCGATGACGACCACCTCGAACCGGTGGCCGACTGACACTTCAGAGGCCCGGAGGCCCGATTCCACGGTCATCAGCTCACCACCTTCTCGGTTTTGACGCCGACACCACGAGCGGTGACGATCAACTCGCCCGCATCGTCGCGGTACTCGGTGATGGACTCGCGAAACGTGAGCTTGCCGGAGCGCTCGCTGTGCTTCTCCCAGGTCTTGCCCTCGCTGGTCGTGGCGTGGAGCACGGTGCCGGCGTGCAGCGGACGGTGGTACGTGAAGTGCTGTTCGGCATGCAGGCCGGACCCGCCGCCGCCGTCACCACTGCGATCGACTCCTGATGCCTCGGCACCGGACCCAAGCCACGGCTCACCGTTCTTCGGTCGGAGGAAGTAGTCAGGATCGAACTGAGCGCTCGCCTGGACGAACGTGGGCGGCGCCATGATGCCACCGGCCTCGATGGATGCCGGGTCATCCGGGTCGCCGTAGATCGGGCTGTCGTCGCCGACCGCTCTCGCAAACATCATGATGTGCCCGGTTTCGACCGGGAACCGTTCAGCGGTCATCGTTCCTCCTCGAGTCGTTCGACGTGGGTCATTTGGTCTCGGGTCATAGGGTCTCGGGCGGCCGACCGGAGATCGCCGAGACCGGAGCAGCATCGGCCACCAACTGGGGGACGACGTCGTCGAGCGCTCGCGGATCCCAGCGAGCCCCGATATCGACGTGTGGTCCGAGCCTCCAGCCCTCTGACACGCCGATCATTCCGCCACCGGTGTTGAAGACACGACCGGTGATCGCGCTCGACGCGGGGCTGGCGAGCCAGGTTACGATCGGCGCAACGTTGTCCGGATGGTAGGGATCGAACGCTTCCTGCGCCGCGTGCGTCTCCATCCTCTTACGTGTGCCCTCGGTGATCATCCGGGTCAACGCTGATGGAGCAATCGCGTTCACGGTGACGCCATAGCGCCCGAGTTCCTTCGACGCGATGATCGTCAACGACGCAATACCCGCCTTGGCAGCGCCGTAGTTCGATTGTCCAACGTTGCCGTAGATCCCCGACGCCGAGCTGGTGTTGATGACTCGCGCGTCGACATTTTCACCAGCCTTGCTCCGCTCGCGCCAGTGCTCAGCCGCGAAGCGCATGGTCGCGAATGTGCCCTTCAGGTGGACTCGCACGACGTCGTCGAACTCGGCTTCGGTCATATTCACGAGCATCCGGTCCCGAATGATCCCGGCGTTGTTCACCAGCACGTCGAGTCGCCCGTAGGTGTCGATCGCGGTCTGGACCAATCGCTGAGCACCCTTCCAACTCGAGACATCATCGACGTTCGCCGTCGCCTGACCGCCGAAGGCGAGGATCTCCTGGACAACATCGTTGGCCGGTCCGGACGAGTGGTCGCTCCCGTCGGCGTTGGCCCCGATGTCGTTGACGACGACTGAGGCTCCTTGACGCGCCAACTCGACCGCCTCTCCGCGTCCGATGCCACGTCCGGCGCCGGTGACGATCGCCACGCGCCCGGCGCAGATCCCGTCGGGTTCGAGTGAGATGGTTTCGGTCATGAGCTCCTCCAAGGGATATCGGTGCGGGTCGACAATCGGTCTTCGAACCTGTGGATCCCGACCGCCGTCATCATGCTTCGGGTTCGTGCATCAGCAGGTTGCGGCCATCGGAGAGTTCCTCCCAGGTGGGCCGGACCCGTTGGCCGATGTGCACATCCTCGGCTGCACATCCGACCACGCTGGTCATCACGCGCACGCCGTCGTCGAGGTCGACCAGCGCGACGGCGTACGGGACGCGATCGGCCAGCGCTGGATGGCCGGGGCGATACTGCACGCTGACTGCGTACACGGCACCGTGCCCGCAGGCATCGCTCCACGTGAGATCGGTACCGCCACAATGCGGACACAACACACGCGGATACCAAACGGTGCGTTCGCACGAGTCGCAATGCTGCAACACGAGCCGCCGCTCACGGGTCGCCTCCCAGTAGGGCTCCGACACCGCCGAGATCGGCGGCTCGAATCGGGTCGGTTCACTCACAGCGTCGCCTCCGTTCCCAGGATGATCGTCGATGTCGCCGAGAGCACGCCGCCGCAACCGTGTGCCACGGCCACCTCGGCGCCTGGTACCTGGCGTGGCCCGCATGAACCCTGAAGCTGTCGAACCGCTTCGACGAGCAGGAACATGCCGAACATGCCGGGGTGGGTATAGGCCAGACCGCCACCCGACGTCTGTGCGGGAAACGACCCGCCCGGTCCGAGCCGGCCGTCTTCGACGAAACTGCCACCCTCGCCCTTCCCGCAGAAGCCGAGATCCTCGAGCGCTAGCAGGACGGTGATCGTGAACGAGTCGTAGAGCTGAGCCACATCGACGTCGCCGGGGCCGAGTCGCGCCGCGGCGAACGCCTTGGCGCCTGACTCCCGCCCGGCGGTCACGGTGAGGTCCGGCATCTGGGAGATCATGCTGTGGCTGTGCGCTGTTCCGGCACCGAGGACGTACGCCGGGCGCTGACGGAGATCCCGAGCACGCTCAGCCGACGTCATCACGATCGCTCCGGCACCATCGGTGACGAGGCAGCAGTCGAGCTTGTGCAACGGCGAGGCCGTCATCGGCGAAGCGAGCACATCCTCGATCGTGATCGGACCCCGCAGCGACGCGTTCGGGTTCAACGTGGCCCACTCACGAGTACTCACCGCTATTTGTGCGAGCTGCTCGGAGGTGGTGCCGTACTGGGCCATATGGCGGCTGGCAGCGAGTGAGTACGCTCCGATCGGCAGTTGGATGCCGTAGGGGATCTCCCACTCCACCCTCGGCACCTGATCGATGTCGGCTCCCCCTGACGGAAGCCCGCCGAGGAACCTGGCGCCGCCACGCTTGAAGGTCGACTTCGGCGTCTGCGCATAGACGATCACGACGACCTCACACGCACCGCTGGCGATAGCGGCCGCAGCGTGTTCGACGTGTATTTCGAAGCTGGAGCCGCCCGTCTGGGTCGAGTCGGTCCAAACCGGGGAGACGCCGAGGTACTCCGCGAGCTCGACCGACGGCATCATCATCCCTCCGGTGCACGTGGCGAGACCGTCGACGTCTGCGAGCGACAGCCCGGCCGACTCAAGTGCCTCTCGGATGACCTGAACCTCAAGCGCCCGCAGGCTGCCTTGGAGGACGCCGTCAGGCGACACCGCGTCGGCGACACCGACGACTGCCGCTGCCCCGCGTACCGAATGCTGTCTGATCACGACCCCTCCGTCTCGGCTCCCTGCATGACACCACGCCATCGGACTTGTGTGTACCTCGACTGTGGTTGTACTCTACAACCACAGTCGAGGGTGATGTCAACGTGGGGGTCGGACAAAATCCGACGCACTTGGCCGGGGGGGGTCGAGGATCCTGCCGATCCTTGATGGACAGACGCTTCCGGAGGGTTCCGGGCGCAGCAGGAGGAGAACTTGATCCAAGTGGAGTATCAAACTTTGCTCACCGCACAGGCTGCGGGCGTGACGACGATCACCCTTAATCGACCCGACCAGCTCAACGCCTTCGACGCCACGATGACCGCCGAGCTGAGCGACGCGATCGTGCGATTCGACGCCGACGACGCGACCCGGGCGATCGTGATCACGGGTGCCGGTCGAGCGTTCAGTGCCGGTGCCGATGTGTCCGGCTCCCGACCACCGGGGTCAGTTGGTGACGCTCCCGCCGGTCCGGTCGAGCCGCCGCCGTTGCGGCCGTGGGAGTTGAGGACCCCGATCATCGCTGCGATCAACGGTGCCGCCGTCGGCATGGGGCTCACCTACCCGATGATGTGGGACATCCGGATCGTGGCCGAGGACGCCAAGCTCGGATTCGTGTTCACCCGTCGCGGCCTCGTACCGGAGGGCAATGCGTCCTGGCTGCTGCCCCGTCTCGTCGGCGCCGGGACCGCTCTCGAACTGCTCCTGACCGGACGAATCTTCAGCGGCACAGAGGCCGCCCGGATCGGCCTCGCGACGCGAGCGGTCCCGCGCAATGACGTGCTCGACGCGGCGACAGAGCTGGCCACCGATATCGCCGCCAACACTGCGCCAGCAGCGGTTGCCGTGACGAAGAGGATGATGTACGAGTTCATGCAGGACGGTGATCGTTGGGCCGCGCGTCGACGCGAGCTCGAGATGTTCGCCTGGGCGCGACAGCTACCCGATGCGGGTGAAGGTGTCCGTTCTTTCATCGAGAAGCGGGCGCCCGCGTGGAGCGGCGTGTCCGTCGCCGACATCCCCGAGGAATGGCGTTGATGGAGTACTGGCTGTTCCTTCCCCAGATGCGGTTCTCGATGGACGAACTCGTCTCGCGTGCACAGGGCGCCGAGTCGGCAGGTTTCGACGGGATAGCGCTGATGGACCATCTCGCGCCGCCCATGGCCGAGCACCAACCCATGTACGACGCGATCACCACCGCGACCTGGATCGCCGCAAACACCCAGCGGCTCTCGATCAGCCACCTCGTGCTGTGCGATGCGATGCGCCATCCGGCCGTGTTGGCGAAGCAGGCGGTGACGCTCGACCACGCTTCGAATGGCCGGTTCGAGCTCGGCATCGGTTGGGGGTCGGTCCCGGCCGAACTCGAAGCATTCGGTGTCGCCGACTCATCCGCACGCTCCCGCGTCACCCGCCTCGGCGAGACGCTGGAGATCTTGAAGGCACTCTGGTCCGGTGAGCCGGTGACGTTCGAGGGTGAACATTTCCGACTCTCCGGTGCGCAGCAATTGCCGGTCCCGAGCCGACCGATCCCGATCGTGATCGGGGGCAGCGGCAAGCAAACCCTGCAGCTCGTCAAGCGCCACGCCGATTGGTGGAACGTCCCCCTCAGTGCCCTCGCTCGCGTCCCGGAACTCCGCGAGCAGGCGGGCGACGCCCGCGGCTCCGCCCAGATCATGGTGGCGCTCGTGCCTGACGAAGGTGCACGCTCCGAGGTGACAGAGCTGGCGACACGCCGTTTCGGCGCATACGGCGATGGGCTCGTGATCGGCACCGCCTCAGAGGTCGCCGAACGGTGCGATGCGTACGCTGCTCAAGGCATCGAACGGCTGTACCTCTGGTTCGCCGACTTCGCCACCCCGATGACACTCGAACAATTCGGTTCCGGCATCATCAAGCGAACCCCGTGATGATGCGAACAACCTCACCGACACCCCGACTGATCCGACCGACGACTTCCCAGGAGTGATCCATGGCCACCACCGACTTCCACCACGCCAGCATCCTCGAATCGATGGCGGCTGCAATTCCCGACGCGCCAGCGCTCGCCCAGGGTGACCGGGTGGTGACCTACGCGGAAGTGGAACGCCGCAGCGCCAGGATCGCAGCCGCGTTGACCGCTGCCGGGCTCGATGTGCAGGCATCGGTCGCTATCGATCTCTACAACTGCAACGAATGGCTCGAGTCCTACTACGGGATCCTCAAGAACCGTTACGTGCCGGTGAGCATCAACTACCGGTACCTCGACGATGAGCTCACGTACCTGCTCGAGAACTCGGGGTCCGAGGCGATCATCTACCACGCCAGTCTGGGCGACGGGGTCGTCGAGATCGCGAGGAAGATGCCGGCGATGAAGGCGATCATCCGGGTCGACGACGTCCGCGACGGCACACCGCCGCCCGATGGTGTGCTCGACTACGAGATTCTCGCCACCGAAGGTGCACCGGCCCCACCCATCGCCCGGTCCGACGACGACGTCGTCATGTGGTACTCGGGTGGTACGACCGGCATGCCGAAGGGCATCCTCATCCCGGTCGGCCGGAGTGCAACTATGAACACGTCGAACGAGGGCAGATTGCGCACGCTCGGTCGCTTCCAGGATCCGCCTGAGTCGATCGACGACGACCTGGCCGTCGCTGCGCGCCAGTTGTGGCAAGACGGCACGCGCCCGATCGCGCTCCCCGGCTCGCCGCTGATGCACAGCACCGCAGTGTCGTACGCCGGCCCGGCGATCGTCGCCTGTGGGGGAATGGTCGTGACGTTGGAGGGTCGCTCGTTCGACGCCCACGAACTGTTCACGGCCATCGACCGCTACCGAGTCACGACGTTGACGATCGTCGGCGACGCGTTCTCGGTACCGATGCTGCGCGCCCTTCAGGAGCGAGCAGATGCCGGCGAGCCCTACGACGGCTCGAGCCTGCTCACGATCTACTCAGCCGGAGTCGTCTGGAGCGCCGACGTCAAGCGACAGCTGTTCGATCACCTCCCGGGCGTCATGCTGGTCGACAACTGCGGCTCCAGTGAGGGCGCCTGGTACGGCACATCGATCGCGCGCAAGGGCGATCCGACGAGCAGTTCGTCGTTCATGCCTGCCCCCGGCGTGCTCGTCCTCGATGAACACGGCGAACCGATGGAGCCG
>JAQCHM010000184.1 GCA_027730885.1 Actinomycetota bacterium
CAGCGTACGACTCGGTGCTTCGACCCTGCTTCCGATCGCGGCCCGGGCGACGGTTCGGGCCGGGCTCGGTGGATTCGAGTGGGCTGTCGGCGTACCAGGAACCGTCGGCGGGGGCGTGGCGATGAACGCAGGCGGTCACGGTTCGGACGTCGCAGCGTCGTTGGTGCGCTGCAGCGTCTTCAACCTGCGCGACGGCGGCCCGACCGAGTGGGTGGCAGCAGACTTGCGGTTCGGCTACCGCCAGTCGGCGCTCGGACCCGACGATCTCGTGCTGTATGTCGAGCTCGGGCTGGAGCCGAGCGATCGCGCACGTTCGGAGGCCCTGTTGACCGACATCGTGCGTTGGCGTCGTGAGCACCAGCCCGGGGGAGCGAACGCCGGCAGTGTGTTCGCCAATCCAGGACCCGAGTCGGCGGGGTGGCTCATCGATGCGGCCGGACTGAAGGGCTTTCGGATCGGCACGGCCGCGGTGTCGACCAAACACGCGAACTTCATCCAGACCGACGCGGGTGGAGCAGCCGACGATGTGTTCCGCGTGCTCCGTCACGTCCGGCAGGTCGTGTTCGAGCGAACAGGCATCGCCTTGCGGCCGGAGAACCGACTCGTCGGATTCGACGACGAGTCTCTGTTGGAGGCTCGATGACCTCGCGCCACGTCGAACCCAAGATCGCCGCCCGTCGGGTGGCCGTCGCCCGAGACGAGGGTCGTCGCCGGCTCCGGGCCCTGGCGGCGCTGTGCGTGATGACGCTGACTGCTCTCGCTGGCATCGTGGTGGTGAACAGCCCCGTGCTCGACGTGGACGAGATTGTCGTGAGGGGGGCGACCAATACCACGCAGGCCGACATTGCGGCGGCCAGCGGCATCCTCCTCGGTCATCCGTTGCTCTATGTCGACGTGGCCGGCGCCGAAGAACGCATCGGTCGACTGCCCTGGGTCGAGTCGGTCGCTCTGGCGCGGTCGGCGGGAGGAACCTTGACGGTGACGGTGACCGAACGGGTCGCGAGCGCCGCCCTTCCTGCGGTCGGCGGCTTCGCGCTCATCGACGCCGACGCCCGCCAACTCGCCATCGTCACGGATCCTCCGCCCGGTTTCCTGCCGGTCACCGGGATCATCGCCGACGGCATCCCCGGTCAACCCGCGCCGCCGGAGACCCACTCCGTGCTGCGGCTGTTCTCCCAGCTCACGCCGGAGATCGCCGGACAGGTCACGTCGGTCATCTGGGGTGAGGGGGCGTTGAGCGTGACGCTCGCCGGCGGTGGGCGTGCCCTCCTCGGGGACGACACCGCGCTCGAGCAGAAGCTCCTCAGTCTCGAGACGGTGATGGCCCGAGTCGACCTGCGTTGCCTGGCGGAGATCGACGTTCGGGTGCCGTCTGCTCCCGCCGTCACCAGGATGAACGCGAACGGTGATCCGCGGGCCCCCGTGGTCGATCTGGCAGAATGCACCTAGCGTGGTGTCGAGAACACCCCGGTTGTCACCTCTTTTCCAAGAAAGCCGTCGATGAGCACCCAAAACTACGTAGCGGTAATCAAGGTGATCGGCGTCGGGGGTGGCGGTTGCAACGCCGTCAATCGAATGATCGACGCCGGACTGCGCGGCGTCGAGTTCATCTCGGTCAACACCGACGCTCAAGCACTGCTGATGAACGACGCCGAGACCAAAATCCACATCGGTCGCGAGCTGACCCGCGGCCTCGGAGCCGGAAGCGACCCCGCCATCGGCCAACAAGCCGCCGAGGACCACTCCGACGAGATCGCCTCGGCCCTCGATGGGGCCGACATGGTGTTCATCACCGTCGGTGAGGGCGGCGGCACCGGCACCGGCGCGGCGCCGGTCATCGCCGAATTGGCCAAGAGTCGTGGAGCGCTCACGATCGCCGTGGTCACCCGACCGTTCGGTTTCGAGGGTCGTCGTCGGGCCTCCCAAGCCGAGACTGGCATCTCTCGCCTTCGCGAGAAAGTCGACACGCAGATCGTCATCCCCAACGACCGACTCCTATCGATCGCCGACGAGAAGACCACCATGGTCAACGCCTTTCGGATGGCCGACGAGATCCTGCTCTCGGGCGTTTCAGGAATCACTGATCTCATCACGACGCCCGGACTGATCAACACCGACTTTGCCGACGTCCGCATGATCATGCACGATGCGGGCAGCGCGCTCATGGGGATCGGCCAAGCCAAGGGAGAGGGACGCGCGTTGGCCGCGGCCCGAGCGGCCATCGCCAGCCCGCTGCTCGAGTCCTCCATCGAGGGGGCCCGCGGCATCCTCCTGTCGGTCGCGGGGTCGAGCGGCCTCGGTCTCTTCGAGGTCAACGAGGCGGCCGAGATCATCCATGATGTCGCTCATCCCGATGCCAACATCATCTTCGGCACCGTGGTGGACGAGGACATGGTCGACGAGATCCGCGTGACGGTCATCGCGGCCGGCTTCGATCGTTTCGACGCCCCGGAGCCGGTGCGGGCCGCCTCGCAGAAGGGCGGCTCTCGGCCGGATCCGCTGTCGGATCTGCTCGACGACGAGCCGACCATCGTCAGCGCCGATCTGTTCGCCTCCGACAACGACGATCCCGACGACGACGAATTCGACGTGCCGTCGTTCCTCAGGTAACCGGTGACCGCGGCATGTCGCGCAACACGTACTCGTGGGCCGTCGAGACCGGCCGTTGGCGCTGCGAGGTCCGATCGACGGGCGTTGCCGACGGCAGTTTCGCATTGCTCGATCCTTGGCCCGACGTCGAACGTCGGCGGCTCGAGCTGACGGGCACGGCGTGGACCCTGCTCCGGCAGGTCCACGGCACCCGGGTCGTGTCGGTGTCTGCCCCCGGTGACGCGTCGGGAATCGAGGCCGATGGCGCCTGCACCTTCGAGCCGTCGGTGCCCGTTGCGGTTACGACGGCTGACTGCGCACCGGTCGTCATGGTCGGCTCTACCGGAGTCGCCGTGGTTCACGCCGGTTGGCGGGGTGCGCTGGACGGCATCATCGAGACCGCCGCTCGCGTCCTGGCCGATGGCGGTGCGGTCCCGGTCGAGACGCTGCTCGGCCCGTGCATCGGACCGTCGGCCTACGAGTTCGGAGCAGCCGACCTGGCCGACATCGTCGCCGTCTTCGGTCCCGCGGTGATCGGTCGAACGGCGACCGGATCGCCGGCCCTCGACCTCCCCGCTGTCGTCTCGATCGCCTGCGAGCGGGCCGGATGGCCTGCTCCTCCGAGGCCGCCGTGTACCAGTGATCCCCGATACTTCAGCCACCGTGTAAGGGGCGACACGGGTCGCCAGGCCACCGTCGCCTGGTTGGAGCCGTCAGCCGTCGGTCCCCATGCGGCGACCTCGACGGTCGCGCGGTCGCGATGACGTTCTTGATGACCGCCGAGGACTTTCGCGACCGGTGGCAGGAGTTGCGCGACCAGATCGTCTCCGCGGGGGGATCGCTCGACCGGGTGCGGGTCGTCGCGGTGACCAAGACTTTTCCTACTGAGGCCGCGCTCCTCGCGCTCGGGGTCGGCCTGCTCGACCTCGGCGAGAACTACGGGCAGGAACTCGAGTCCAAGGCACCCAGGGTGGCTGCGCTCCTGGCCGAGGGCGAGCCCTCCCCGCGGTGGCACTTCATCGGCGGCCTGCAGCGCAACAAGGTCAAGCGGATCGCGTCCCTGGTGGCGTTGTGGCAGACCGTCGACCGGGTGGAAGTGGCCGGTGAGATCGCCAGCCGGGCTCCCGGTGCTGCGGTCCTCATTCAGGTCAACACCACTGACGAACAACAGAAGTCGGGGTGTCAGCCCAAGGCTGTCGCAGGGCTGGTGGACGCAGCCCGTACGTTGGGCCTTGACGTCCGGGGTCTCATGACCATTGGACCCACCGATGGTCTGGACCCGCGCCCCGCCTTCGCCGCGCTTCGGGCATTGGCCGACCGGCACGGTCTGGTCGAGTGTTCGATGGGGATGAGCAGCGACATCGCAGCTGCGGTCGCCGAGGGATCGACGATGGTCCGGGTCGGCACCCACCGGGAGCGATCCGCCCATGACGATGCGCGCGCGTGAAGCGGTTATCTGGCATGCTGGTGAGATCAAAGTGATCGTAGTGAGCCAGGAGTGCACATGGCCGTGTTTCGAAACGTGATGGTGTATCTCGGACTCGGGCCTGACGAGGAGTACGACGACGGCTACTTCCTCGACGAGGGCGACGAGCGCCGAGGCGAGGACACCGTACGGCGTCTGCCCGCCAACCGCGGCGCCGAGGGCGGCCGTGACGCTTACGGTCGTGAAACCTTCGGACGGGACCACGACGAGCCGACAGCCGTCGGGGCGGTACGACCGCTGCGTCCGGTCGGCGCCGACGTCGCACCGGCCGGTCGACATGACGCCGGTTCATTGCGCTACGAGTACGACCGGTTCGATCCTCGGAGCGACCTTGCGGATCATTCGGCCACCGAGTCGCGTTTCGACAATCACGTGCGGCGCGAGCCCGTCGTCGACCTTGTTGCCGAGGGACGGCGCTACCGCGAATCGTCCGGCTCGCAGTTCAACGACACACCGGTCGTCAGGGCCATTCCCATTCGTCGTACCAAGCCGGTCACGCTGGCCCCGGAGTCCTTCGGCGACGCCAAGCTCATCGCCGACGAGTTCAAGCGTTCGACGCCGGTGATCATGAACCTTCAGGGCCTCGACCGTGAGCTCGCTCGTCGACTGATCGATTTCGCCAGCGGTGTGTGCTACTCGCTCAGCGGGAGCATGGAGAAGATTGCGTCGCAGGTCTTCCTGCTCACTCCCAAGTCCGTCGAGGTCTCCGACGAGGACCGCCGGCGCATCGAAGAGCGTGGTTTCGCCCGCTGATCGACCTCTGTCATGCACCGTTGCGACGGTGGCACGCGTTAGTGTGCACGGATGGCTTTGCAAAGCGACAAACTCCGTCTGCTGGGGCGCATTTCCGAGATCCGATTCGAAGAGGAACTCCGGGGCTACAGCAAACAACAGGTCGATCGTGTCCTCGAGAATCTTGCGCCGTTGGCCGACGAGATCGAGGCGTTGCAGAACCGACTGGCCGAGGCCGAGACCCGAGCGGCGTCGGCCGAAGCCCAACTGATCGAGAGCGGTGGCCGTGAGGTCGACCTCGTTCCGGCGGCTCCGCTTGCGTTGCCGGCCACCCCGGCCGACTTCGACGAGACGCTGCGCAACACGTTGCTGCTGGCCCAGCGGACCGCCGATGAGACGGTCCGTCGAGCCAACGAGGACGCGGCACGGATCACCGGATCGGCCAACACCGAGGCTGAACAGACCCTGGCCGCGTCTCGGGCCGAGGCTGCCCAACTCGACGTCGAAATCCAGGCTCGCCGCGCCGAGCTGCTTGCCGACGTCGACACTCAGCGCCGCGAACTGCTCAGCGAGATGACCGCGACCGCCGAGGCCCGACGTCTGGCGATCGAGTCGGAACTGACCCAGACCGAAGGGGCCGAGCGAGCCGAGATGCTCGGTCAGATCAAGGATCTGCAGGGCATCCGAGCCATGCTGGTCGAAGACGTCGAGCTGTTGGAGCAACACCTCGACGGGCGCCGGTCGGCTGTCCGAGTCCTATTGGCGGAGATCGCGGCGGTCGTCGACGAGCCCGAACGCCTCCGAGCCGACGGCCCGACGCTTGCCACCATTCCCCCAGTTCCGGGTGGCAGTGATGGCACGACGGGGGTTCGCCCCAGCCTCCCTCTACTCGACGCCCTGGTCGCCGAAGGGACCGAGGCGCGGGCGTCGGGCACGACGACCAGCCAGCCCTTTGCGTCCGCCGACCTCGCGGAGCCTGGCGTCGAGGACTTCATCCTGGACCCGTCGCCCGATCCGTTCCTTGCGGCCCCCGTGTTCGCCGATCCCGATCTCGAGACCGACGACGACTCGCCGGGGTCGGCATCCGCCGGGTTCGGCTTCGAACCAACGGGCTCCGGGCAGTTCGACACCGGCGAGATGGGCACGTTCAAACCTGCACACGGTGACGCGTCCCTCGTCGATTTCGGTGAGGTCGTCGAGTCCGACGCGGGCACGGGTGCCTTCGAGGAAGACCCGTTCGCCTACGGTGAGGGTGGCGCAGGGTTCGCGGGGTCGGGGATGACTGGATCGGCGACAACGATCGGCCGTCCGACCTGGGCGGACGCGGTGCCCGACGCCGCCGACCTACCCGTACCGCCGCTCGGTGTTCCCCTGTCTTCGACCGTCGCCACGGCGGCGTCGGGGTCGACGCCGCCGCCTCCCGCAGTACAGGATCCATTCCTCGACCAGCTGCGACGGGCGACGACCGAGGGCATCGGTGCCGACGACGACGCCCTCGACCGCTTCCTCGAGGGTGACCCCGAGGACGACCGGCGCGGCGGCGGTTGGTTCGGCTGGCGCAGATAGGCCGGGCGCTCGCGCCGGCACGCTCGCCCAACGATCGGCGGGACGCGTCGATCAGCCCACTTTGCTGACCGCGACCAGCAGCGGCTGGCCATCGACCTGGTAGGCGCTGACCGCTGTCACCGAGGGGTCGGCGATCACTTCGGTGGCCAGGACCTCACGGGCGATCCAGTCCAGGTGAGGGAGGACGCCGTCGGGCAGCGTGCCATGGGCCAGTCGAATACGGTCAGTGGGATGGAAGTCGGCGTCCTTGCGCATCTGTTGGACGGCGCGGACCATGTCGCGAGCCCGGCCCTCGGCTTCGAGCTCGGGGGTGACTTCCACGTCGAGCACGACCAGCGCATCGTTGCCACGCAGGGCTGCCGCGGCCACACCCTGGATGGGGTCGAGGGCGAGTGAGAACTCGCCAGGCCCGAGGACAC
>JAQCHM010000185.1 GCA_027730885.1 Actinomycetota bacterium
ATACGCCTTGGTCACGTCCTTGTCGGACGCGTCCTGAGCGACGCCGAGAACGGCGTAGAAATCCTTCTCGATCCAATCGTGTTGGGCCGTCACCTCACCCCCCTTCCCGTCAACCTTTGACCTTGACCATGGCCGCCCGAATGGTGCGACCCTTCCACTGGTACCCGACCCGCAAGACTTGGGAGACCACCGGGCCGACTGGCTCGTCGGCACCTTCGTCAGCCGGCTCGTGCATCACCGCTTCGTGCTGTTCGGGGTCGAACCCTTCGCCATCGGGTACGAGGCGACTCAGTCCTTGCTTAGTGAGCAGATCGACCAGAGCGTTCTGGACCAGCGCAACGTCGGCGGCACCGTTGGTCACTGCGCTGTCGCAGGCGTCAAGCACCGGTAGCAGTTCGGAGACCAGGACCTCGTTGGCCCGCTCTTTCGCGTCGAACTCGCGCTTGGCCACGGCCTTGCGATAGTTCTCGAACTCGGCTTGAAGCCTGCGCAGGGTGTCGAGGTACCCGTCACGCTCGACGGTGACCTGCTCGAGCGAATCGACCAGATCCTCGACCGTCAGCGGAGGGGCCTCATTCGGCTCGACCACCTCGTCGGCGGCAGAGCCCGGCGGGTGGCCGAGCTCGTCCGATCCGGCGACGTCACCGTCGGTGGGCCGGTCGCTCACGCCGAGCCCTCACTCTCGTCCTCGACGATCTCGGCGTCGACCACCTCGTCGTCGTTGGCGGGAGGAGCGGTGTTGGACTCCGCCGCTGCTGCCGCTTGCTCGTACAACTTGGTGCTGACCGTCTGGCTGGCCATCATCAGTTTCTCGGTCCCGTCCTTGATCGCCTCGATATCGGTGCCGGCGATGGCCGTCTTCAGCTCGGCCAACGCCTCGTCGATGGCCCTTCGCTCATCACCGGTGATGTTGGCATCCTGTTCCCGGAGCAACTTCTCGGTCTGGTAGACCAACGAATCGGCGCCGTTGCGGATGTCCGCCTCTTCCCGACGCTTGGCGTCATCGGCCGCGTGGGCCTCGGCGTCCTTGATCATCTGGTCGATGTCCTGCTTCGAGAGCTTGGACTCGCCGGTGATGGTGATGGACTGCTCTTTGCTGGTGGCTCGGTCCTTGGCCGAGACGTGCACGATGCCGTTGGCGTCGATGTCGAACGTCACCTCGATCTGCGGGATGCCCTGCGGAGCAGGCGGCAATTCGACCAGCTGGAACTTGCCGAGCGTCTTGTTGTACGACGCCATCTCGCGTTCGCCCTGCAGGACGTGCACCTCGACCGAGGGCTGGTTGTCATCCGCGGTGGTGAAGACCTCGGTGCGACGGGTCGGGATGGTGGTGTTGCGCTCGATGAGCTTGTGCATGACCCCGCCCTTGGTCTCGATGCCCAGTGAGAGCGGTGTGACGTCGAGCAGAAGGATGTCCTTGACATCGCCCTTCAACACCCCGGCCTGCACTGCGGCCCCGACCGCGACGACCTCGTCAGGGTTCACCGACTTGTTCGACTCGCGACCAGTCATCTTCTCGACCAGCTCGGCGACTGCAGGCATGCGAGTGGAACCTCCGACCATGACCACATGGTCGATGTCCGCCTGCTTCAGACCGGCGTCGGCAATCGCGGCCTCGAACGGCTTACGCACCCGAGCCAGCAAGTCGGCGGTCAGCTCTTCGAACTTGGCTCGCGTGAGCGACTCCTCCAGGTGGAGCGGACCGTCGGCCGTCGCGGTGATGAAGGGAAGGTTGATGGAGGTCGATGTGGTCTGCGAGAGCTCGATCTTGGCCTTCTCGGCCGCTTCCTTCAGGCGCTGGGCGGCCATCTTATCGTTGCCGAGGTCGACGCCGTGAGCGTTCTTGAACTGCGAGATCAGCCACTTGATGATGGCCATGTCCCAATCGTCGCCACCCAGATCGGTGTCACCCGAGGTGCTCTTGACCTCGAAGACGCCATCGCCGATCTCGAGGACCGACACGTCGAAGGTGCCGCCGCCGAGGTCGAAGACAAGAATGGTCTGATCTTCGGCGCCCTTGTCGAGGCCGTACGCGAGCGCGGCCGCGGTGGGCTCGTTGATGATGCGCAGCACGTCGAGGCCGGCGATCTGACCGGCTTCCTTGGTGGCCGTGCGCTGCGCGTCGTCGAAGTAGGCGGGCACGGTGATGACGGCCTGGGTGACGGTGTCACCCAGATAGGCCTCGGCGTCGCGCTTGAGCTTCATGAGCGTGCGGGCGCTGACCTCTTGCGAGGTGTACTTCTTGCCATCGATGTCGATGGTCCAGCTGGTGCCCATGTGGCGCTTGACCGAACGAATGGTCCGGTCGGGGTTGGTGATCGCCTGACGCTTCGCCACTTCGCCAACGAGGACTTCGCCGTCCTTGGAGAAGGCGACGACCGACGGGGTGGTCCGGCTGCCTTCCGAGTTCGGAATGACCACCGGTTCACCGGCCTCGAGAACCGACACCACCGAGTTGGTGGTACCCAAGTCGATGCCAACTGCCTTTGCCATGCATTTCTCTCTTTCTCTGGCTTCGCCGTTCCCGGCTCTGAATTGGCGGGAACGATCGTCCGCTGGTGGGGTAGAACGCCACTTGCATCCGGCTTGTTCCCGGTTACCTCAAATTGTTGAGTCGATTCGTGTCAACTTTTCTGCTGCTTCAATCATGAAGCTTTGAGAGTCTAGACCGCCAGGGACACATCGAGTCAGCAGGTCTGCCCGGAAGGTCCAGGCCTTTCTGCCTTCTCGCCCATCGCCACCAACCACTAGCTTCGTCGTCATGGTCCGGCTCCCCCCCCGCACGATGATCCTTGCCGTGCTGGTGGGTGGGGCCGTCACGGGTCTCGCGGCCACCCAACTGCTGGCCCACGACCGCACCGTCGCGGCGAACCCCGCCACGACGAACAGCCGCGCGATCGCGCCGGCCACGACACTGCGGCCGACCGCGGCACCCACGACGGACGAGCCGCGCACGCCGACCGAACGGGGACACGAGGCGTTGGAACTCATCACCTACGACTGGCGTGACAAGCTCTCCGATTGGTCCATCGTGTTCGCCCCAGGTCGGGAAGGGGTGCTCGGACTCACTTACGTGGACGACAAGACGATCGAGGTCTTCGTTCGGGACGACCAGACCGCTGCGCTGCTGGCCCACGTCATCGCCCACGAGATGGGGCACGCGGTCGACGTCACGCTCAACAGCAGCGATGAGCGCGAGCGCTGGCAGGAAGCCCGCGACATCGGGTCGGCCCCGTGGTGGCCCGATGATGGCGCCACTGACTTCTTGACCGGGGCCGGGGATTTCGCCGAGAGCTTCGCGGCCTGGCAGGTCGGGTCGGGAGACTTCAGGAGCAAGCTCGCGGGGCCGCCGAACGCGGCACAGCTCGGCCTACTGGCCGAGCTGTGCGTAGGTTGAGTTCTGGGAGATGGCGGGCCTCAAACAGCGTCCGCGTTGAGCTCTCCGGTCCGGATGCGGATGAGGGTCCCCACCGGGGTCGTCCAGATCTTTCCGTCGCCGATCTTGCCCGTGTGCGCGGCACCCGAGATGATCTCGGTGACCTTTGCGGCATCGCCATCGTCGACGACGATCTCGAGCTTGACCTTCGGGATGAAGTCGACGCGGTACTCCGCGCCGCGGTATGTCTCGGTATGACCGCCTTGGCGGCCGAATCCCTTGACCTCGGTCACGGTCATGCCGGAGATGCCGATTCCCCGCAGGGCCTCTTTGACCTCGTCGAGCATGTGGGGCTTGATTACTGCGGTAACAAGTTGCATGAAGGGTGCTTTCTCTCGAGACCAGGGGTGGGCTCAACCCGCTGACGTCACCGTCGTAGAAGATAGCCGTCTTGGGCGGATGCTGTGCTGGTCACTCATCGTATGAACCATTCATTTCTTCAATGTTCGCCTCCGGTTACGGTTCATGGTCAGCAAGCTGACAGAAATCTGAACAACGGCCGGTTCGTCAGTGCGGCGACAGGGCGTACCCCCTCGATCGGACCGTGCGAATTTCGACGCCGAGTTCGGCGATCCGACGGCGCAACCGAACCATGTGGACATCCAAAACGTTGCGGTTCGGCGACCCCCCCGGCCATACCGCTTCGACCAACACGTTGCGGCCGACGACCGAACCGGCGGCGGCCAGGAGCGCGGCCATCAGCGCGGCCTCCGTTTCAGGAAGCGCCACCCAGTCGTCGCCACGGTGAAGGAGTCCACAGTCGTCGAGCACGATCCGCGCTTCGGTGGGCCGCGACCGATGGATGAGTCCGAGAACGCGGGCCTCGACATCTTCCTCCGATGCCGGGAGCCGAACCCAGTCCTCTTGAGAATCGATGGCCGCCGGCGCGGGAGTGGCCGGCTCGACCAAGAGGAGGCGGAGTCGACCGGCGGCGGCGAGAAGGCTGCGGCGCCCCTCCTCTTGGGGCCAGCGCAGGATCGACACCGCGGCCTCAGCCGACACCCAACCGCCCGAGGCGGGACCCGACGGCGTCCTGGACGGACGAGGGTAACCAGCTCGACTTCGGTCTTGGGGAAGGCTCGCGGTCGCGTCCATGATGCGATCGACGCTAAACCCGTCAGGTTTCGTCACCTGGTCCACTCTGTTTCGGATTCGTGAACGCTCCCCGTCGTGGCCAGGCCACTCTGGACAGGATTCGAGTCGTCCGACAGGTCGGGAAGGCAGTACCGTCTGCGGTGTTATGGACGCTCCAGCACGCGATGAACTCAATCCAGACGCAGCCCATGCACCAGCGAACGCCCCGGGCGGCATCCGACCCTTCCACCTGTGGCTCGGCATCGGCGCGCTCATCGCCGCCATCACTGCGCTCTCCGGCGTTGCCGCTGCCGTGTTCAACTTCCACGACGACTCCGAGATACAGCGAGAGGTCTTCCACAACATTCCCGGCGCGGTGAAGCTGGCGTTCTACACCGTCATCCCTCTCCTGCTGCTCTGGGCTTCGCTGCAGCTGGCGTACCGAGTGAAGAACTGGGAACGTGGGGCGCCCGACCACCGAGCCACGACGCCCCGGAACGTCAAGCGCCGCCTCGAGGACTTCCGGTCGGGCATCTACATGCAGACACTGATGCGCGACCCGGGGGCCGGCATCATGCACAGTCTCATCTACTTCAACTTCCTGATCCTGCTCGCTGTCACCACCGTCCTCGAGATCAACCACCAGGTGCCTGCCGGTCTCAAGTTCCTTCACGGTGACGTGTACAAGGCGTACGCCCTCATCGCCGACCTCGCCGGGGTCGGCTTCCTCCTCGGCATGTGCATGGCCATCGGCCGCCGCTACGGCCCAAGGAGTTGGCGTCCCTACCGGATCGCGGTCAAGAGCCGCCCGGAGCACCTCGTCATCAACGGTGTGCTCTTCGCCATCGGCGTCACCGGCTTCGGCGCCGAAGCGTTCCGCATCGCGCTCGACGACTCGCCCGAGTTCGAGAAATGGAGCGTCGTCGGTTACCCGCTGGCCCAGGCAGTCGACGGCCTCGGCAATCTCTCGGGCTGGCATCAGGGTTGGTGGATCGCGCACGTGCTGTCGTTCTGCGCCTTCCTGGTCATCATCCCGGGCACGATGCTGCGCCACATGTTCACCTCGCCGCTGAACCTGTACCTCAAGGACAAGGACCGCCCGAAGGGCGCCATGCGAGCCATGCCTGACCTCGAGACCACCAGCCTCGAGAACTTCGGCGCCAGCAGCATCGGGACCTTCACCTGGAAACAGTTGCTCGACACCGATGCCTGCACGATGTGCGGCCGGTGCACCGAAGTCTGCCCGGCCAACGCCACCGGCAAACCACTCGACCCGCGCGAGATCGTGCTCAAGACCGGCGAAGTCATGGCACGCACCGGTTCACCTGCGGTATCGCCTCCGATCGGCGTCGACCCCGAGATCAAGGTCACCGCCGACTCGATCTTCGAGCGAGTGACCACCGACGAGATTTGGGCCTGCACCTCCTGCAAGGCATGCGACGAGAACTGCCCCGTTGGAATCGAGATCCTCGACAAGATCCTCGACATGCGTCGCTACCTGACGCTCATGGAGTCCAACTTCCCATCCGAACTCGGCAACGCCTTCCGTTCCATGGAGAACTCCTCGAATCCGTGGGGCATCAGCAACACCACCCGGGCCGACTGGGTCAAGGACCTCGACGTCGACGTCGTCGACGGATCCGAGCCCTTCACCCACGAGTACCTCTACTGGGTCGGCTGCGCCGGCAGCTTCGACGACAAGAACCAGAAGGTCACCCAGGCCATGGCTCGGCTGCTGAACCGGGCCGGTATCGACTTCGGCATCCTCGGCCCGGCCGAGCTCTGCACCGGAGATTCGGCCCGTCGTTCCGGCAACGAGTACCTGTTCCAGATGCTCGCGAAGCAGAACATCGAGAGGCTCAACGGTATTGGTGTGAAGAAAATCATCACCCAGTGCCCTCACTGCTTCAACACGCTGATGAACGAGTACCCGCAGATCGGCGGCCACTACCAGGTCGTCCATCACAGCCAGTTCCTCGAATGGCTGATCGATCAGGGCAAGCTCGATGTCAGCGAGGCGACGCTCGAAGAGCGCATCGTCTATCACGACAGCTGCTACCTCGGCCGCCACAACGACGTCTACCTGTCGCCCCGCAACGTGATCGGCTCGCTCAAGGGCGTCCAGATCGTCGAGGCCGGACGTAACGGCACCAAAGGCATGTGCTGCGGCGCCGGCGGCGCGCACATGTGGATGGAGGAGGACATCGGCACCAAGGTCAACGACGAACGGTCCCGGGAGCTCATCGCCACCGGCGCCAGCCGCATCGCTACCGCCTGT
>JAQCHM010000186.1 GCA_027730885.1 Actinomycetota bacterium
AAGGAACCCATGGACTTGCACGGGAAGATCGCACTGGTCACCGGAGGGTCGGGGGACATCGGTCGGGCGATCTGTGACGCTCTCGCCGCTGCCGGCGCTGACATCGCGCTCACCTACGTCGGCAACGTCGAGGCAGCCCAGGCATCGCTGGCCCGGGTCACCGCGGCCGGGCGTCGGGCGGTTGCCATCCATCTCGACCAGCGGGACGAGGCGTCGATTCTCGGCGCATCGGCCGAACTGCGGGCTGCATTCGGTGGCTGCGACATCCTGGTCAACAACGCGGCGTGGAACATCGGTATCCCCTTCCCCAACCTGACCGGACTCGATGCCGACACCTGGGACCGCGTGCAGGAGACCAACGTGCGCGGCCCGTACCTCTTGGCCCGGGAGCTCCAGCCCGAGTTGACGGCGGGCGATGGCGGGCGGATCGGTCGGCGGGCTCATGCCGGGGTCGAGCAGCATCGCCTACTCGTGCAGCAAGGCCGCGCTCATCCATCTGACCCACTGCCTGGCAGTGGCGATGGCACCGAAGGTCTCGGTCAACTGTGTTGCGCCCGGCCTGGTCGAAGGCACCCGCATGGCCAATCGATTACCTGACGCGGTGGCCGATGGAGCCCGACGCCAGGCTGTCTTGGGCAAGGTGGGGTCGGCGGTCGACGTCGCCGCGGCCACCGTCCTGTTGTGCCAGGCGGACACAATCTCGGGTCAGACCATCGTGGTCGACGGTGGCATGCCCGGCGCTATGAACTTCGGCTGACCGCCTGGCACCTCGGACCGGGCTCGGTGGTCAGACCGCGTCGATGACGATCTGACGAATGACCCACCGGTGCTGCGGTTCGAAGCTGAGCGCTCGGTACAGCCGGGCTGCGCCCGTCGGGTTGTCGCTGTCGACCTCGATCGAGGCGTGGGTGCACCCGGCCGCGTGGAACGCGTTGAGCGAGTGGGCGATGAGAACCGACGCGACCCCTCGGCCGCGCCAAGCGCGGACCGTTCCGAGGTTGTCGATCCATGCGTCTCTCCGGCCGAGCAGCTCGTCATCGGATTCGTAACGGCAGTTGAGACAGTGCACCACGACCCGATCCTCGTGATCGATCGCCACGAATGAGAGGTCGAGGTGCCCCAATGATCGGCGAAGGCTTCGTCCTTGACCCGTCGGATCTCGTCGTCACGTCCGCTCGGCCAGGGCAGGATGCGGAGTCCGTCGGGCACGTCGAGGGCGGGCAGATCGGTGAGCGGTCGTAGCAACTCGTCCATGTACCGCACGACGTCGAAGCCCTCGGCGGCCAAGAGTTCATGGGCCGACACGTTGCCCTCCATGGCGAGCACCCGCAGGTACTTGGGCAGTGTTCCGCCCGCGGCGCGGAGCTGCTCGGTTCCCCGTGCCCGTGCCCAGCGCAACAGTTCGGTGCCGACGCCACGACCGCGGAACGCGGGGTCCACCTGGCGAACAGATAGCAGCGGACCTCCTTGACCTCGCTGGGCAGGAACATGGTGTGGGCGTATCCGGCGATCTCACCGTCGCAGCGGGCAACGCGCGTATCGGTGGCCCAACGGCTCGAGAGGTCGCCGAGTTCCTCCGACAACTCGTCAGCTTCGAAGAGGCGCGGGACCCCGTCGAAGGCCTCGGATCGCCGGTGCACCTGAAGCAAGGTTTCGGCATCAGCAGAGGCGAACGGTTGCAGCGAGATCATTGCTGGCACCCCGCGCACCAATAGGTGGATCGAGCAGTGCGATCGCCGGCGGGCGAGAACAGGATCGCGTTGTCGCAGACTCGACACCCGAGACGATGCCGACCGTACACATAGGTGGCCCCGGCAGTCCCCCGCGCGGTGGTGACCCGGCGATGGCCCGTCGCCCGTTCCGACGTGCCGAACGCGCTGACGTTGCCGATCAACAACTGCTTGGCGATCGACCACAGGGAACGGAGTTCGGCATCACCGGTTTCGGCCACCGCGGCGAACGGGTGGCGTCCGGCGACGAAGAGCGCCTCGCTCTTGTAGACGTTGCCGACGCCGGCGGCGATCTGTTGGTCGAGTAGTGCTTCAGCCAGCACCAGCGAGGATCCTCGCGCCCGTGTCCGCTCGACGATCTCGTCGAGGTCGGCTTCGGGGCGCGCGAGGTCGGGACCGAGTCGGAGCACCCGGCTGGTCTCGGCGGTCACGAGATGGGTCTCGATGGTCGGCGCCGCGAAACACAACGCGTAACCCGCTTCGGTCCCCAACAGCACGCGCAGCTTGGGGTTGCGCCGCCATGGCTCAGCGGCGCCGGCCGGCGCCGCGTCCAGCGCACGCCACGAGCCGCTCATCCCCAGGTGGGTGTCGAGCACCAGACCGCGGGCCACCTCGATGGTGAGGTACTTGCCGATGGCCTCGACCCGGTTGACGACGTCGCCGACCCGCAACAGGTGGCCTCGGATCTTGCGGAACCAGACCTCGGTGAGCACCCATCCTTCGAGCAGGGGCGCAACCGCGGCCTCGGCCGCTCGCAGCGTGTCACCCTCGGGCATGATCCGAGCGTAGGTGATCACCCTCTCCAAGCCGCATCGGGAGTGTCGCAGTGCCAAAAACGGCACCCGAGCACTCCCGATGCCGGTTTTGGGGTGCCAGACTGGCGCGATGACTGAACCGATCGCCCGCAACGTGCTGGGTACCGACCTCGAACCATGTGGGACCGATCCGGTCACCGGCTGGTACCGCGACGGATGCTGCAACACCGACCTCACCGATGTCGGCAGCCACACCATCTGTTCTGTGATGACGCGAGAGTTCCTCGACCATCAGGTCAACATCGGCAATGACCTGGTCACCCCGGCGATGCAGTACGGCTTTCCCGGGTTGAAGCCTGGTGACCGGTGGTGCGTCACCGCGATGAACTGGCTGCGGGCGCACGGCGACGGAGCCGCCGCCCCGGTCGTGCTGGCGTCCACTCACGAGCTGGCCACCCGCATCGTCCCGCTCGACGTCATGAAGCTCTACGCCGTCGACGTTCCCGCCGACCTCTCGGCTCTGGACCCGGACGCCTGAGTCCGCCGAACGGCTGGACACCCGCCTTTTGCAAGCCGGAAACCCCTCAGCCCCGTTCTGCAAGACCGACGGCCCCCGGGCGTGGTGGACGGGCTTGCAGAACGGGGGTGGGGTGGCACGAGCTTGCAGAAACAGGGCGACCGATGGGTCCAGGTCGCTCGGTCCGTTGAGCAGCCGTCCCTTGCGTGAGGCAGGATGGGCCGAAGCAAACGCTCGGGGGGATGCGATGTCGGTGCCAACGAAGGCCACGCGGGATCCACCTGGGCCCGGCTCCTGGATCTGCGAGCGCTCGCACGGCTCGCCCGGCAGGACGCCGGTCTATCAGCGCATTTCGGCCCAGCACACCGGCCCCACGTACCGACAGGTGTTCGCCGACTACGGGGGAGCGGTCGACACCATCGAGTTCCGCTGGGTCAACGGAGCGATGTTCCGGCGACTGGTACCTCTGATCGGCGCGGACCGGGACACCGGCAAGGTGCCGCCCAAGGCGGTGCTCTGGTTGGCAACCCGGCTGCACCCCGCGTTCCGCCGGCGAGAGAAGCAAGCAGATCGGATGATGGCAGACAAAGCGTTCCTCCAACCGATTCGCGCGTGTAACGCCGGCGAGCGCGAGAAATGGCGGGCCGAGAACCTGGCCTTCCAGTCGGTCGCCCTCGTCGACCTCGCCGACTCGGGGCTGGCCGATCACCTGGACGAACTCGATCGCCATCTCGTTGCCGGCTGGTGTCGTCATCATCAACTCCACGGCAATAACCTCGGAGACCTCCTCGCCCACGCCAAAGGGTGGGGCCTCGACACGACCGCTGTCATGGGCCTCCTGCGAGGGTCGTCGCTCGCCACCGTCGACGTCACCGCCCACGGCCGGGACATCGCCGAAGCCCTGCGTTCCGGCGGGGCAGACCCGGCGACGGTCTCGTCGATCGAGGACATCCGGACGGTGCCGGCCGCGGGCGCTGCGCTCGATGCCTACCCCGAGGAATTCGGGTGTCGGCTCGTCTCGAGCTACGACATCGATGGCCGGACCCTGAACGAGGTTCCTGGCGCCGTCTGTGCGCTGGCGCGCAAATGCGCAGTTCAGGCTCCCGCCGATCCCGCGGAGGCCGAGGCGCGGGTGGGTATCGCCCAGGTCGAACTGCGGGCGCAGAGCCCCGATCCGGCTGCGTTCGACGATCTGTTGTCCACCGCCCGCGAGGCCTACGGCGTCCGGGACGACAACGGCCCGATGACCTGGGAGTGGCCTGCTGGGCTCGCCCGGCGGGCCTACGTCGAGGCCGGTGCCCGGCTTGCTGCGAGCGCTACGATCGATGATCCCGATCACGTCTTCGAGCTCGATCTGCCCGAAGTGTCCGCCCTGCTACGCGACCGGGCCAAGCAGTCCGGTGCTGGGCTCATCGACTCCGATGCGGTACGACGACGGGCCGAACTCCGGGCCTGGCAGGCGACGCTCGAGTCGCCCGACGTCCTCGGTCCGCCGCCTCCCGAACCCGACCTCTCACCGCTGCCTCCGGGGATCCGCCGCACCATGGGACTCATCGTCGCCGCGGTCAGCATGCTCGACCCCGACCCCAAGCGCGACGCGGTCCGACTCACCGGCCTCGGAATCGGCACTCAGCCCTACGTCGGCCGAGCTCGAGTCGCGACCGAACCCAACCAGGCGTTCCAGGAGATGGAGCCGGGCGACGTCCTGGTTGTCCCCTGGACCGCCCCGTCCTACAACGCCGTGTTGGCCATTGCCGGCGCGGTGGTCGTCGAGCAGGGCGGCTTGCTGTGCCACGCCGCGGTCATGTGCCGCGAGCTGAACATCCCCGGCGTCGTCGGCTGTGTCGACGCCATGACTGCCATCAGCTCGGGTGATCTCGTCGAGGTGGACCCCACAACCGGCACGGTCCGGCTGTGCGCGTAAGCTCGCGCGGGACCACAGTCGAGTCGGAATACGAGAGCAACCAGAGCAGGACCAACGATGGCACTACGGAGCGCGCAACGGACCGATCGTGACGAGGTGGTAGCCCGCTGAGGCGCGGTGGCGGCAACCCGCCGGGTGCAGGCCGAGGCGGGACTCGCCTGTTTGCGGGAGGGCGGCTCCGCGGTGGACGCCGCGGTGTGCGTCGGCTTCATGGCGGCGGTGATGGAGCCCATGGAGACATGCATGGGTGCTGCCGGATTCTTCCTCGTCTACGACCCGACCACGGGAAGGCCGGTGATCTTCGAGTTCCCGCCTCGGGCCCCGGCGGCGGCAACGGCCGACATGTTCGAGGTGGTCGACGGCGACACCCGCAAGATGAGCCTGACCGTCTTCGCGGTCAAGGACGACGAGAACTCCTGTGGCGAGCGGGCCGCTGCGGTGCCGGGCCTGGTCGCCGCGTTGGTCGCGGCCCACAAGCGCTTTGGTCGGCTGCCGCTCAGCCGGGTGATGGATCCCGCCATCGCGATCGCCGACGACGGTTTCGACGCCGACTACTACTACTGCTGGATGACGGCGGCCTACCTCCCGTACCTGCAGCGTCACCCGCGCTCGCTGGCGACGTTCACCGACAACGGGCGGGTTCCCGCGGCCGATCCGAACATGAAGATCAAGCAGCGCGCGTTGGCCGACACGTTGCGCCAGATTGCCCGGGACGGCGGCGAGTCCTTCTATCGGGGCGAGATCGCCGAATCGATGATCGCCGACATCACCCGGGGAGGCGGCATCATGACGCGCGACGACCTAGCCAACTATCGGGTCAACGTGACCGAGGGGCTGACGCGGAAGTACCGCGGCGTCGACATCGTCGTGCCCACCGCGCCCGGCGGGCATTGGACCGAACTGCAGATCCTCAACACGCTCGGGAAGTTCGACCTCTCGGCCATGGGCCACAACAGCACCGAGGCTCTGCACACGCTGATCGAGGCGTCCCGGAACGCCTTCGCCGACCGGTACTACCACCTGGGCGACCCGGACTTCGAGCCGGTGCCCGTCGAGGGCTTGTTGTCCGACGCCTACGCCAACCAGGCGGCCGGGCGCATCGTCGCAGGTCGGGCCACCATCGAGACGCCGGGTAACGCCGAGCCCTGGTCACATTTCGCGTTCGAGGCGGTCAACGATCCGTGGCCGTTCGACTCGTCGGGGCCGCTGGCACCCAAGCGGTTCGCATCGGTTGCGCCCGCGCACTCCCCCGGCTCGGGAACCACCCACTTCTGCGCCGTAGACGCCGACCGGATGATGGTGTCGTGCACGCACACCGCGGCGCACGCCTTCGGCGCCAAGTTCCTGCCCGAGACGGGGGTGCTGTTCAATGCCGGCATGAATTGGTTCACCGCCGCGCCCGGCGCAGCCAACTCGATCGCAGGCGGCAAGCGGCCGGTGGTGAACATGGACCCAGCACTGGCGCTGCGAGACGGTAAGCCGTACCTCGCGCTCGGAGCTCCCGGCGGCCGGCACATCATCGGGGCGGTGGTGCAGATCTTGTCCAACGTGATCGACTTCGGCCTGTCGATGCAGCCCGCCTGTTCGGTGGCCCGTACCGATTCCTCGAGCCGGGTGACGAGGGTCGACGACCGCATCGATGGTGCGGTCGTCGAAGCGTTGGCCGCCATGGGCCATCGGCTCGAGATGGTTAGCGAGGAGGCAAACTCGACTGGGTACGAGTTCGCCCACCCGACCGCGATCGAGATCTGCGACGATGGCACCGTCCGGTGCGGCGTCGACGCCTTCCGCAAGATGGAAGCCGTCGGCTGGTAGACCCCTTCTGCCGGATG
>JAQCHM010000187.1 GCA_027730885.1 Actinomycetota bacterium
GACCGCGTTCTACGTCGAGAAGTTGGGCATGACCGTCCTGCCTCGCCCCGAACTGGGCGTCGAGGGCTCGTGGCTCGGCGCCGGGGGTCAGGAACTCCACCTGGTCGGCAGTGCTGATCCCACCCGGGCACCTGGCCAGCATTTCGCGTTCGGGGTTGACGACCTCGACGAGGCCATTGCCGAACTTCGGGCGATGGGTATCAAGGTGTCCGATCCGGTCACCCAACCTCAGGGCGCCCGCCAGTGTTTCATCAAGGACACCGAGGGCAACCTGGTCGAGTTCAACCAGCCGGTGCTCAGCCCCGCCTGATCTGGGGAGCTGCGGTCAGGTCAGGGCCTGAGCGCTGCCATCTGCTGGCGAGTGGCCTCGACGACGATGTCGACGGTCGCGGTCTCGGGATCGCCGAGGATGAAGAGCAGGTACCACCGGTTGCCTTGGGTGAACGTGACGCCGTGGGTCACGAGCGGGCCCGAGGCGTCGGCCGATGTCTGACGGAAGCTGTGGGTACCCGGTAGCTCGACGATGTCGAACAGCTCGCCTCCGTACCCGCCGACGGTGATCAAACCGTCCTGAAGGTAGAGGTCCGCCTGCTCTGGTGATGCGAATTCATAGGTCGCGACGAGGACGACGTCCTGGGTATCGTTGCGAAACGCCCGAGTCCATCCGCCGCGAAATCCCCGGGTTTCGAGCAGCGCTTGTAAACCATCGACATCGGCACGCACCGACGCAGGGTTGAGCGGTTAGGGAGTCGTGAACAGAGACCGACCGCAGTTGCACCGTGGGTCGCCTGCTCCACCGTGAACTGGCTGCCAAACTCGGACGAGAGCTGGTCAATCAGCCCGCGGCACGAGAAGCTCGAGAAATCGATGTACGACTGCGCCTCCCGGACGGCTTGCTCGTTCCAGTCCACCTCGAGGCTGTCAACAGCGAACGTAGCGTCCTCCACTGAGTACTGGTCCCCGAAGTCGGAGGAGAGCTGGTCAATCAGCCCCTGTCGGGAGGAGCCCGAGAAATCAAGGTAGGACTTCGCCCACTCGATTGTGTTTCGCTGCGAGGGCGTCAGGCTCAGGGCCGGCTCAGTCGTGGTCGTAGTTTCGGCAGCGCCGGTGCTCGTGATCGTGGTCTAAACCGCTGAGGTTGATGTCGCCTCGGCATCGTCAGCAGTCGTCGAGGTCGATGCGTCGTCAGCGTCCGCCTCTGCGGCGTCTCCGGCGATCGTCGAGCTCGATTCGTCGGAAGCGTCGTCGTCGCCCCCCGAGGATGTCGCAGAGGCGATGATGATTATGATGAGCAACGCCCACAAGGCGATGGCCCACGGTCGCCTCCACCAAGGTTTGCCGCGTTTCTCTGGCGTTGCGACGGGGATAACTGGCTGCGTCGGGGTTGGCCTTGGCGATGGCGCCATGGGCGGTGGTGCTGCAGCTTTCTCGCCCCACTGGGCTCCATCCCACCATCGTTCCCCTCCTTGAAGCTCTGGATCCGGATACCAACCGGCCGGTGCAGGTGTCTCTTCAGCCATATCATCTGGCCTCTCGTTACTAAATGCACTTCCTAGCGCACCTTTACACGGGCGTGAGGCAACTGGCGAATCATGGCCGGACGCCTGATCTGCTGCTCACGGTCACTGAGGCGCTAGTCCGTCTATGGCCCCTCTTTAGGTCGGGTGCGTTCTCCCTGCCGTTCCTTGGCCTCGGCTTCGTACAGCGGCAGCATGTCGGCGGCGACCATTGCCCGGCAGTTGCACCGACTTAGACGCTTGAGGCCGTTCGACCTCAAGCGTGCGAGCCGGTCGGCCTCATGGTCTTTCGTTGCATTTCCGTTGCACGGAGCGCATCTGAAACAGTCCATAAGAAGTGTTTATCCTGGTCAGAGCGTTGAATCTGGGTGAGTCAGCCTGTAGGCGGGGTTCTGTTCCCGGGCCTGTTGCCAGGATCCCGTTCGGTGACCATCTATCTCTGCGGTCCACCCGAGCGCTCCGGCCGAAGCCGGGGACGGACCGCCCGTACGCTCGTTCGACCTTGCTCCGGATGGGGTTTACCGAGCCGCTCGGGTCACCCCGGGCGCTGGTGCGCTCTTACCGCACCGTTTCACCCTTACCTGTGACCAGTTGCCTGGCCCATCGGCGGTCTGTTTTCTGTGGCACTTTCCTGCGGGTCGCCCCGACTGGCCGTTAGCCAGCATCCTGTCCTACGGAGCCCCGACCTTCCTCAGACCGATCGATCGATCGGCCCGCGGCCACCCGGCTGACTCACCCAGGCTGCAGAGGGTAACCGGACTGGCGGTCGCTAGTGACGTCGGGCCCGTCGACGGGTCCAGTCGGCGGCCAGGGCGCCGACGATGCCGCACGTCGCCGCGAGGAGGGCGACCACGGGGTAGGCGGCGAGCGAGACCGTCTCGTCGGCGATCAGCCGGCGAACGGCACCGAAGGTCTGGAGGATGATCCAGCAGCCGAGCGCGGCCGCGATGCCATGGAACATTGGCGTGTCGGATCGGCGTCGCCCACTGACGAAACCGGCGGACGCAAAGCCGACGAGGATCACGAACTGGAAGACGAGCGCCCAGTTGAGGCTGGTGTCGCGGTCGGCGAGGATCAGGCTGAGGATCGCGGCCGGGAGCACGATGCCGGTACCGGCTACGACACCAGGTAGCACTGCGCTCCAATCAGGTGTGACCACGCGTTCACGCTATCGCGCCGAGCCGCGACGAGAGGGTCAAGGCCGACACCGACGGCGGCAGCACCCGAAGACCGGATTTGTCAGGGGACGAGGGTTGTCGCCCTTGCCTCGATCGGTAGGTTTGGGCTGCGATGTCGAGTCGCTCGTCGGCGTCGCCTGCTCATCCGCACGCAGATTCAACCGACAGGAGGACCACGTGCCTGAGTCGAGGGCTACCCCGACGTTGCTGCCCTCTTCCGCTCGGTCGCCGAGGGCGAGACCGGTCATGCGTTCGGCCACTTCGGCTTCCTCAGCGAACTCGGTGATCCGGCCACCGGCGAGCCGGTGGGGCTGACCGAAGACAACCTGCGCGCGGCGATCGCGGCAGAGCCTACGAGTTCGCCGAGATGTATCCCGGCTTCGCCAAGACTGCCCGCGACGAGGGCTTCGAGGAGATCGCGGCCTGGCTCGAGACCTTGGCCGGAGCCGAGAAGAGCCACGCCGGTCGTTTCGGCGAAGGTCTGGCCTCGGTCCGCTGACCGCCGGATCCGACCCGACGTGGCCGCCCCGACGCCATCGGTCGAGCTGACACTCGACGACATCGTTGACCTTCTGGCCTACGAGCGGGAGCGGGATTCGTTCCGGTCGAGCGTGAAGCGGGACCGGCGAGCCGAGCGGATCTCGACTGACGAAGGCATCACCCGAGAGTTGCAGACGTACAACCGGTTGATCTCCCGGCCGGGTCGTCTGTCGGCCACGCTGTTCCTCGAGCTCACCAGCAGTCCGTCGGTGCGTGTGTGGTTGCCCAGGTTCGCCGGCGTGTCTGGTCTGCGCCCATCCTGCGTACCGTCACGAGACGCCATTGACCGATGCGAACCGTCGATCGCTCGCCGCCGAGCTGCTCTAGCCTGACGGCATGGAGAATGCTGGCCAAGTCCCCACTGCCCAAACCCCGCCCGCCCCGGGTTCGACCGCGCTGGCTGAACTGGGCGGATGGCCCGGTGTGCTCACCGGTCTGACGGCAGGGGAGGATCTGTCCCGTCAGGTCGCCCGGGCAGCGATGGCCGAGATCCTGGCCGGCGAAGCCACCGCGGCTCAGATTGCCGGCTTCGTCATCGCATTACGGGCCAAGGGCGAGACCACCGATGAGATGGTTGGTATGACATCGGCGATGTTGGATGCTTCGATGCCGCTCACCGTTCCTTTGCACGCGGTCGACATCGTCGGTACGGGAGGATCGGGTCACCGGCGCAAACACGCGTTGAACGTGTCGACCATGGCGTCGTTCGTGGCCAGCGCCGCCGGTGCCACGGTCTGCAAGCACGGCAACTACCGAGCGTCCTCGACCTCCGGCGCGTTCGACTTCCTGACCGCGCTGGGCCTGAAGGTCGACCTCGACGGGACCGCGGTTCAGACGTGTCTGGCCGAGACGGGGCTCGGATTCGCGCTTGCCCGGTTGTTTCATCCGGCCATGCGGCACGCCGGTCCCGTGCGCGCCGAGCTCGGGGTGCCGACCGTCTTCAACCTGCTTGGTCCCATAGCGCACCCGGGACGGGTGCGGAGACAGCTCATCGGCACGGCCAATGAGGCCCTCGCACGGCAGTTGGCCGATGTCTGTTTCGAGCGCGGCGTCGATCGGGTTTGGGTCGTGACCGGGGCGGGTGGCCTCGACGAACTCAGCACCACCGGCCCCTCGGTGATCTACGACGTGGGCCCCGAAGGGGTCGAACGGCGCGAACTCGACCTGCGATTCCTCGGCATCACGCCGCCGGACTCGATGGACGCGCTGTCCGGTGGTTCGGCCGAGGAGAACGTCGAGATCTTCGATGCCATCCTCACCGGACGTGAGACCGGTCCTCGACGAGACATCGTTGTCCTCAACGCGGGAGCGGCGTTGGTGGTAGCCGGAGTCGTCAACGATCTCGCAACGGGGATTCGGCAGGCCTCGAACGCGATCGACGATGGCCGTGCGCTGGCCAAGTTGGACGCATTGCGGTCGGTAACCAACCGGCTGTAGCTGGCCTTTCCCTGCTTCGAGGGGGTCGGACCTCGGCGCGTCAGGCCGGGCGGGGTTGGAAATCGGGGAGTGCAGGGAGGGGGGAACAGAGGCGACCCTCGACGTCGATGACGCGTATCGCCTGCGCGTTGCGGTCGAGCCACCGAACGACGCAGAGCGCCTCGTCGAGCGAGCGTGCCTGATCGGAGGCGCCGGCTTCGGTGCTACCGGTGATCCGTGTGACCCCGCCGCTCTGGGGCCGACCCCCGTCGATGGTGATGCGGTGTCCTGTCGTGGTCTCCACCTGGAAACGGCCCGCGTCCCGGACCATCTGCAGGCGTCGTTGCTGAGCCACGGCAGCCGCGAACGCGCCGGCGCGGTCCCGGACAGCCGCTGCTTCCTCGAAGCGTTCGGATGCAGCGAGGACCCGCATGCGTTCGGCGAGGGGTTCGAGGACGAGTTGTGGATCGCTGGTCATCGCCTGCGCGGTTGCCGACGCGATGCGGAGGTATTCGGCCTCAGTCGTGGCGCCGCTGCAGGGGCACGCGCCGGTGCCGAGCTGACCTGAGGTGCACGGGGTCGGGACGACGGGGAGCACGGCCCGGGGACCGACTCGTGTCGCGCAGCGTCGGATGGGCAACGCGGTCTGGATGGCCTCGACGACGAGCTCGGCCTGACGGCGAGTCGTGAGGGGCCCGATCGACAGCGGCCCGGGGGCGCGACCGATGGTGAGGCGGGGTAAGCGTTCGTCGGTCGAGAGCCGCACGAACTGGGGCGTCGCCGGGTGCCGACCGCGATGGTTGTAGCGGGGCTGGTGCTCCTGGATGAGGCGAAGTTCGAGGAGTTCGGCCGCGAGCACCGAGTCGCAGACCTCCCACGTGATGTCGTGCGTCTCTCGGAGCAGCTGGGCGACCTTCTTTCGCTGGTCGGACGAGAAGTAGCTCCGCACCCGACTACGAAGGTCCGTTGCCTTGCCCACGTACAGGACCGTGCCCTCGCCCGATCGGAACTGGTAAATGCCGGGTTTACGTGGAAGTCCCTTCGTCAGACCGAGCTTCTTGGCCTGGGGATGCCCGGCGATGGACGGGAGGTTCACGAGATCATCGAGACCGGTGACCCCCCACGCGGTGGCTCTCTCGATCAGATAGTGCAGCAGGTCGGTGGTGGCCCACGCATCGTCGAGGGCCCGGTGGTTCGGCTGATGGGGGAGGCGGAGCCGACGGGCCAGCTCGCCCAGTCTGAAGTTCGGCATCTCGCCGGCCAGCAGTCGCCGGGCGAGCGCGAGCGTGTCCAGATGCTGGTTGCCGAGCATCGGGCCGCCCCACCGACGAAGCGCGTGGTGCAGGAAGGCCAGGTCGAAGCGCAGGTTGTGGCCGACGATCACCGACCCTCCGATGAACTCGAGGAAGGACGGCAGCACGCGATCGATGCTGGGCGCGGGAGCGACCAACCGATCGGTGATGCCGGTGATCAGCGTGATCTGTGGAGGAATGGCACAGCCGGGGTTGACCAGGGTGCCGAAGGTCCCCAGCACCTCGCCGCCGCGCACCTTGACCGCGCCGACCTCGGTGATCAGGCAGTCGGTCGGACTGCCGCCGGTGGTCTCGAGGTCGAGGACGCAGAAGGTGACACAAGAGAGGGCGGTGCCGAGATCGTCGAAGGAGCGTTGACGCATTCCGGCAGTTGAGTCGAACGAACGTTCGATGTCAAGGAACCACTACTCTCGGCCCATGGATCAGACCCGCTATCGCTGCACCGCGTGCGGCAACCTCACCCGTTTCGATGTGACCGTGTCCCGCTTGACCAGGGAGTTCCACCACTTCTCGGTCGGCGGAGCACTCGAGATCGAACAGACTGAAATTCTGGACGAAACGGTCGATGAGATCTTGTGTCGATGGTGTGGCCACGGCAATGACGTGGTTCGCATAGACCGAGAGGAGTAAGCACATGGCCTCTGAGCCATTGGTCCAAGCATGCGAGGTCGCATTCGAGGTGGCCCGCCGC
>JAQCHM010000188.1 GCA_027730885.1 Actinomycetota bacterium
TTTCCACGCGACTTCTGCTTGATCTCCGACTTCTGAGCCCGGCCGCCGCCTGAGGCGCGCCGGGTTTTCTCCGTCCGATCGAATCAAGCAGTCCCCAGCAAGTCGCAACAAGCCTCCAGAGGAGCACCGAGCCATGAGCAGCAATCGTTTCCGAAGCAACCGCCCCACCGCCGCCGGACCGTTGAACGGCCGCCCCGGCGTCCTTCCCATTCAGAAGTACCAACCGTTCCCCCAGGTCGACCTCCCCGACCGCACGTGGCCCGGCACGACCATCGACCGTGCGCCCCTGTGGTGCAGCGTCGACCTTCGCGACGGAAATCAGGCGCTCATCGAGCCCATGGACGCCGAGCGCAAGTTGATGATGTTCGAGAAGCTGGTCGAGATCGGGTTCAAGGAGATCGAGGTTGGGTTCCCGGCAGCATCCGACACCGATTTCGACTTCGTCCGAAAGATCATCCAAGAGGGGCGCATTCCCGACGACGTCGTCATCCAGGTACTCACCCAGAGTCGTGACGAGCTGATCGAGCGGACCTTCGAGAGCCTGGTCGGCGCCAAGCAGGCCATCGTCCATCTCTACAACTCGACCTCGACCGTCCAGCGCCGAGTGGTGTTCGGGCTCGACGAGGCTGGGATCATCGACATCGCCGTCAAGGGAGCCGAGCACTGCCGGGCCCAGGAGAAGCTGATGGGCGACACCATCATCCGCTACGAGTACTCGCCCGAGAGCTTCACCGGAACCGAACTGCTCTTCGCCAAGGCCATCTGCGAAGCGGTCATGGACGTCTGGCAGCCGACTCCCGACAACCCGGTCGTCCTCAACCTGCCGGCGACGGTCGAGATGAGCACGGCCAACGTCTACGGCGACATGATCGAGTGGTTCCACCGCAACATCCGCGACCGCGACGCGGTCGTGCTCTCCCTGCATCCTCACAACGACCGGGGCACCGCGGTGGCCGCCGCCGAGTTCGGCGTGATGGCCGGCGCCGACCGGGTCGAAGGGACCCTTTTCGGCAACGGCGAACGGACCGGCAACGTCGACCTCGTGACCCTGGCCCTCAACCTGTTCAGCCAGGGCGTCGATCCCGAGTTGGACTTCACCGACATCAACGAGTCGCGACGGATTGCCGAGCACTGCAATCAGCTCCCGGTGCATCCCCGTCACCCCTACGTCGGCGATCTCGTCTACACCGCGTTCTCCGGGTCGCATCAGGACGCGATCAAGAAGGGCTTCGACGCCATGGCCGCCACCGGCCAGACACTGTGGGAGGTCCCGTACCTGCCCATCGACCCGCTGGACGTCGGGCGGACCTACGAGGACGTCATCAGGGTCAACTCCCAGTCCGGCAAGGGTGGCGTGGCCTATCTGCTCAAGACCGAGCAGGAGATCGACCTCCCCCGCCGGTTGCAGATCGAGTTCACACGGGTCATCCAGGGCATCACCGACACGACCGGCAAGGAGATCACCGGGCAGCAGATCTGGAGCGAGTTCCGCAACCATTACCTGTCGGTATCCAAGCCCTACGAGTTGGTGTCGTTCAAGTCGAGTCAGAATGAGGGCGGGCACGACGAGACCAGACTTGCGGCCAAGCTGCGCGTCGATGGTCAGGAGATCGTGATCGACGGCGTCGGCGGCGGCTCGATCGAGGCGTTCGCCAACGCCATGAACGATGCGCTCCACACCGGTCTGCGGGTCCTCGACTACCACGAGCACGCCGTCGGCGCCGGCGCCGGCGCCAAGGCTGCCTGCTACATGGAGCTGAAGGTCGGTAACCGTGAGCTGTGGGGCGTCGGCATGCACTCCGACATCGTCACCGCCTCGTTGCGGGCCATCGTGTCCGGGGTGAACCGAGCGCTCGAGCTGGGCGTCTGATCAGACGATCGTCCTCATTCGATGAGAGCCGTGTCGGGGTGGTACGCCGACCAGGCGAACCAGAAGCTGTCGACGTGGCCCGACCGTTGATGGTCCACGTCGATCCCGTCTGGTCGTCGACGAACGTCCCGTCCCCGACCGCCTCGAAGGTCAGGGCCTCATCGTCCTCGGAACGAGCGACGAAGACCCCGGTCTGGCCGACCTCGACCCCGTTGGCGACCTGGTCATCGTCCAACGCCGACGACAGGCCGGCGTGGTGGAAGATCACCCCCGCACCGCCCGAGGCCCCTCCCTCATCGGGCAGGTGCAGGACGCCCTCAGACGCGACCGCGTCGAGCGTGGCCGCCGTCGCCATGTCCCCGTCGAGTACCCCGACGATTCGCTGCATCGGGACCAACCGAGGATCGGGCTCCGACGCGAGGAACCCGGTGATCGGCGCCCCATCGATGCTGTCGTAGCCCGAGTACGGGTTTCGTCCGTAGTCGCGATCGAACCCTGTGTCCTGCGACAACACCAGGGCATCGGGGTACAGCTCCTTGAAGCTCCCCCAGCCGACCGTCTGGGCCGGCACCAGCTCGAGCTGGGCTCCTGCGTAGTGCCCCACCAGACCACGACCGAGGAAATGCGACCACAAGGTCTTGGTCTGCCGGTCGTACATCACCATCGCGGACTGGTAGAGCTCGCCCGAGGTACCGAAATCGAGCACTCGGCCACCGAGTTGTCGCCGGTAGGCCAACGCCGAATTGCACAGCGGGCAATAGGACACGGTGACGGCCGAGCCGTCGAAGTCGTCGTTCACCAGCTCGTGCAACGTCATGATGCGGATCGGGTAGCCGTGGGTGATCCCGTTCTCCTCGACCACGATGATCGCTTCCTCGTCGGACTCCATGAATTCGTCGGCCTGCTGCACGGCGACGAACTCCGGGGCGTCGGGTGGTGGGATGCCATCAGGCTCCGGGCCGCCGCTGGTGATGTCGCGGATGGGGACGAGCGGTGGGGGAAAGTCGGGGTTCGATCGGTCCCCGGTGAGCGCTTCGCCCGCTGGTTCGGCGTCGTAACCGACCGTGTCGTAGTCGAAGTCCGGATCGGGTTGGGCGTCGCCGCTGTCCGCGCCGTCGGCATCAGCCGGCGCCTCGTTCTCGTCGAATGGTCGGCTTGTGGTTTCGGTCGAGCCGCCGTCGGCGGTCGTCGCCTCCGCCGTGGTGTCGGTGGTGGCCTCAGTGCACCCTGCCAGCAGGAGCAGTCCCGCGAACAAGAGGGTCACGGAGATGGGCGAGTGCGTCATCCTGCTCGAAACCGAACTCGGGCTCGCTCGATTCCCGCCGCCTCGGACCTTTGTCAGGATCCGGGCAACCGGTGCTCGAGTCGTTCGCCTCCGACGCCGCTGTACTTCGACATCGGCCGAGTGAACCGTTGGGCCCACCACCCGTCATCGCGGGCGTGGGCGTGAAAGTGTTCGGGCACCTGGCGCATCGTGCGATCGATCTTCCAACCTGAGCCTCCGAACCGTTCGGACGCGGCCAGCGACAGCTGGCCCATGAGGTGCTCGACGATGGCATCGCCCGGCTCGGTGCCGTGACCGTTCCATACGACCATCGGCACCGCGCACACCTCGCAGTCAGCGACCCAGCAGTGTTCATCCTCGGAGTACCAGTGGGTGTAACGGTCGGCCCGACAGAGTTCGCAGGAAGGATCGGGCCCCCGGTGGAGTCTGTCCGGGCCCGGCCCGTCGGTACTCACGCCGACCCTCCGGGGTCCTCCGACCAGTCGTAGACCGCGTCAGGCGCGTCAGGATCATCATCGACGTGCATGGCGGCATGGGCAGCTCGAGCGTTGGCGATGAAGCGTTGCACCTTCACCGAGTCCTTGGTCCCCGGGGAGGCCTCGACACCGGAACTCACGTCGACACCCCACGGTTCGACGGAGGAGACGGCGTGGCCGACGTTGTCCGGGGTCAGTCCGCCGGCGAGCAGGAATCCGCGGTCGACGGACACCTCGCCGAGCAGTTGCCAGTCGAACGCCTCGCCGCTGCCCGGTAGGGGCGAGTCGATGAGCAGTCGCACCGGCCCGTAATCGACCAAGCGAGGGCGTTGGAGGGCAGGGTCCTTGACGGAGAAGGCCCGAATGACGTTGGGCACCCGTTCGGCGACCCATCGGGTGTCCTCTGGCGATTCATGACCGTGCAGCTGGACCACCCGCAGCCCGATCGTGTTGGCGATCTCGACCACCCGTTCGCGTGATTCGTCGCGGAAGACGCCGACGGTGAGCACCTCGGGCGGAAGACGCCGGACGATGTCGCGAGCGACGCCTCTGGTCACCCGGCGGGAGGACGCCGCGAACACCATGCCGACCGCGTCGGCCCCCATTGCCGCGGCGTGGAGGGCATCGGCTTCGGTCGTGACGCCGCAGATCTTCACGAACAGCTCGGATCCCATGGGTCGGCTCAGCCGGTCACGGCCCGCAGTGCGGCCACCGCGGCAGACGGGTCGCCCGATCGGACCAACGACTCGCCGACGAGGACGGCGTGATAGCCGGCGGCGGCCAGCGGCCCCGCGTCCTCGGGCCCGCCAACGCCGGACTCGGCCACCCGGACGACGTGCTCGGGGAGGCTCTGCCCGACCCGCACGGCCCTGGCGGTGTCGACCTCGAACGTCACGAGATCGCGCTGGTTGACGCCGATCAGGTCGGCACCGACAGCCAGCGCCCGTTCGACCTCGGGTTCGTCGTGCGTCTCGACCAGGGCATCGAGCCCCAGTTCGAGAGCCAACTGGTGGAAATCGGCGAGCTCGACTTGATCGAGCGCGGCGACGATGAGCAACACGGCGTCGGCCCCCATGAGTCGGGCGTCGACGACATCGCGCGCGTTGACCGTGAAGTCCTTGCGGATGACCGGGATCGAGACCGCCCCACGGGCGGCCACCAGGTCGTCGGGCGATCCCCCGAAGTGGTCCCGATCGGTCAACACCGACAGGCACGTCGCACCGCCGCTCTGGTAGGCAGCGGCCCACTCGGCGGCGTCAATGCCGGGGTTCAGGTCGCCCTTGGACGGTGAGCGCCGCTTGATCTCGGCGATGACCCCCAGGCCGTTGTCCGCAGACGGCCGGGCGCGAAGAAGCGCGTTCCGGAATCCGCGTGTCGGGGCGCAGGCCTTTGCTCGCTCGATCAGCTGCTCGAGATCTCGCGTGTCGACCGCCGCGGCGCTCCGATGGACAGCCAGGATCTTGTCGAGATAGGTGGTGACCATCGGGGCGTTCGGCGACGGACCTGAACCGGCAGCGATCAGACGTCGATGCCCTTGGCCGCCACCGGCGTGAGCATGGTGACCTCGGGTCGACCGGCCAGGAGTCCCTTGAACGCTCCCATCGCCTTGCTCATCCCGTCGCCCTTGCCGTGGACCGCCAGGGCGTCAGCATCGCGGTAGACCTCGAAGAAGTAGTACACGCCGGCTTGGTCGTTGGCAGCGTTGGCGGAATAGATCTCGAGTCCGTCTTCCTCGGACGCCGCCGCGCAGACGCCGCGGAGAACAGCTTCGAGTTCGGACGACTTTCCGTCAGCGGCGGTGAGTTTGGCAATCAGCGAAATTTTCGACATGGGACGTAAGCTAGTCGGGCCAGGTCACGAACTCCTAACAATTGCGTCACCGAGTCCTCACCGAACTGGGCCAGACTGAGCCGGTGAGCCTGTCCGTCGTAGTTGTCGAAGACGAACCCGACATCGCCGACCTCCTCGCCTTGTACTTCCGTCGTGAGGGCTGGACGGTGCATCTCTGCTCCGATGGCGCCGGTGGACTCGACGCCATACGCGCCCGACAGCCCGACTTCGTGGTGCTCGACATCGGGCTGCCGGGCGACCTGAACGGCCTCGACGTCTGCCGGGAGGTCCGGGCCAGGAGCGACGTCCCGGTACTCATGCTCACCGCTCGCGACGACGAGATCGACCGCATCCTCGGTCTCGAGCTCGGCGCAGACGACTATGTGACCAAACCATTCTCACCGAGGGAGGTGGTGGCCCGGGTGAAGGCCATCCTCCGCCGAGGGCATCGACAATCCGACCCGAGCTCGAACGCCGACTTCGGTGCGATCGCGGTCGATCTCGGGCGCAGGGTCGTCGAAGCCGACGGCAAAGAAGTCGCGTTGGCCTCCCAGGAGTGGTCGTTGCTCGAGTTCCTGCTCCAGAACTCCGGCATCGTCCTCTCCCGCCAACAGATCCTCGACGGGGCGTGGGGAAGCGATTGGTTCGGTGACCCTCGGACCATCGACGTCCACATTCGTCAGCTTCGGCGCAAGCTCGGACCCGACCTGCCGCTGGCGACGGTCCGTGGTGTCGGGTACCGGCTCGGCTGATGCGCCGTCGGATCATGCTCGCTCTGGTCGGCGTCGCCCTCGCGGCCGTCGTGCTCGTCGGCGCGGGCGTGCTCATCCTCGCGCAGTTCGGAGCGCGCCAGTCGGCCAGGGACCGCGTGCTGAACCAACTCCTCGTGTTGGCGGAGTTCACCGACGACACCTTCGGCGACGGCTCGGCCGATCGGTTCCAGCCGACGATCGGCCGTCTCGGCGACGCTCTCGAAGGAGCAGCCGACCTGGTGGTGGTGACCGAATCGGGTCAAGTCCTGGCGTCAGGACGGACCGGCAGGAGTTCGTTCGCTCTGACCGAGGCCGAGTTGGCCGAGCTGGCAAATGGACCCGTGCTCGTCGACCGGAGCGGCGCGGTCGTGGGCCTCATCCGGGTGGACGCCCAGGCCGGGCGGGGCCCCTTGGTCGGTCAGCCGCTGGCCAT
>JAQCHM010000189.1 GCA_027730885.1 Actinomycetota bacterium
TCCCGAGAACAGCGACGAGCTGAAGGCCTGGGGCGCCGCCGAGGTCATCGACCGGAGCGAGATCGCCGACAACCCGACCCGCCCGCTGCTCTCGGAGCGCTGGGCCGGTTGCATCGATGCAGTCGGCGGCGACACGCTCGCTCATGTCCTGGCCGAGATGAAGTACAAGGGATCGGTCGCTGCGTGCGGCCTGGCCGGCGGCAACGGTCTACCCACGACCGTCATCCCGTTCCTCCTCCGCGCCGTCAACCTCCTCGGCATTGACTCGGTCATGGCCCCCCGAGCCGAGCGCATTGCCGTCTGGGATCGCGTCGCCCAGGTCGTCACCCCGTCGGACGCCGCCGAAAAGCTCGATTCGCTCACGACCGAGGTGGGTCTCGTCGACCTGGCCCGCCTTGCTCCTCAGATCCTCGCCGGGCAGGTGAAGGGACGCACGGTCGTGGCAACCCGATGACGAGCCTGGCCGTCACCGACCCGACCGAGCTGGGCTTCGACCCGAGGCGGCTCGCAGCGCTCGACACGTTCATCGCCGACAACTACCTCTCAACCGGGCGGTACCCCGGATACACCCTGCTCGTATCGCGAGCCGGCCAAGTCGCCCACCTCTCGCACCAGGGGTACGCACCTGATGCCATCTTCCGCTTCTTCTCCATGACCAAGCCGGTCACTTCCGTGGCCCTACTCATGTTGCTGGAGGAAGGCAGATTCCAAGTCGGCGACCCCGTCGAGAAGTACCTCCCCGCCTTCGCCGGCCAACGAGTCTGGCAGGACGGGACGCCCACCAACTTCACCACCCGCCCGGCCGAACGGCCGATGAACGTCCAAGACCTCCTGACCCACACTTCGGGCCTGACCTACGGCTTCATGGGGCGTCACCCTGTCGATGCCCTTTACCGGGCTCGGGGCCTCGATCGCACGTCGGGCAGGAATCTCGAGGAGATCTGCGCCGGATTGGCCGATACGCCGCTGTTGTTCACCCCCGGCTCGCAGTGGAGCTACAGCATGGCCACCGATGTCTGCGGCCGCTTGGTCGAGGTCCTCAGCGGACGCACGCTCGACGACTTCTTCCAGACCCGGATCTTCGACCCGCTCGGGATGATCGACACCGCGTTCTGGGTCTCTGACGACAAGGTCGACGCCGAAGGAGGAACCCGGCTGGTCGGGAACTACGCCGAACCGTCGCTGTCGCCGTTCGGGGTTCCCGAAGGGGCGTCTGGTCCCATGGCGCTCATCGACGACGGTGGGCCGACGAGCCCCTACCGTTCCAAGCCCGACATGCTTTCCGGGGGCGGCGGCCTGGCCTCGACACTCGCCGACTATCACCGGTTCACCCAGATGCTGGCACGCGGTGGCGAACTCGACGGCCAGCGGCTGCTCGGTCGGCGGACGATCGCGTACGCCGCGAGCAACCACCTCCCGGGCGGCGGTGATCTGGCGTCAATGGGCCAGCCGGTCTTCAGCGAGACCAACTACAACGGAATCGGCTTCGGTCTCGGCTTCTCGGTAATGCTCCAGCCCGCTCGGGCGCAGGTGCTGTCATCGGTGGGCGAGTACGGATGGGGTGGCGCGGCCTCCACCGTGTTTTGGATCGATCCGGTCGAGGACCTCACCGTCATCGGCCTCACGCAGCTGATGCCGTCGTCGGCCTACCCGATCCGAGCGCAGCTCCGATCGCTCGTCTACAGCGCATTGGTGTAGATGAACGTCGGCGGCCACATCCTCGTTGCCGCCCGGATCTCCGACGAAGTCGACCTCTGGTTGGGTGCCGCGCTCCCGGATTTCGCGGCCATGGGCCGCTTCCACCTCCAAGTTCCCGAGACTCGCTGGCGGCAGGGGCGCGACGAGCCGGTCCGCCGAGGCATCGCCTTGCATCATCGGACCGACGAGATCTTCCACCAGCATCCCTGGTTCACCGAACGTGTCCGGGTCCTCCGTCGGCGGCTCGAGGCCAGGGGTCTGGCCCGCGGCCCGGCGAGAGCAATCGCGCACGTCGGGCCCGAGATGCTGCTCGACGGAGCGTTGTCGGCCTGGGAACATCCGGCGACCGGGGCAACGTTGGCCGCGCTCGACCGTCATCGACCGTCGCTCGGCCAGTGGACCCGCCTCGTCGACCGACACGACGAGTGGTCCGCGCACCTCACTCGCCTTGCCCGCCACGGACTCCCGGACGACTACGACCAGCCCTCCGCCGTTGCCGGACGGCTCCTACGCATCCTCGGCAGCCGCCCTCGCCTGGGATTCGAGCCCGGTCAGTTGGCGATCGTCGTCGACGAACTCGAAGCCGACCATCCGAGCCTCGCATCCGACGCGCACGCCTTCGTCGACGACATCGTCGAGGCCGTCCGCAAGATCGGCTGCTAGCAGGCTGCGGCCGGCAGCCCGTCGATTCAACCCGGGGTCGATTCCTTCTGGGCCCGAGCCTCGGACAACAGTTCCATTGCGTGTTTGCGGGCTGTCGTCGATCCCGGTTGACCGGACAGCATGCGGGCGAGTTCGGTACGGCGCGCATCGTCGTCGAGCAGACGGATCTCCGACAGCGTGTCGTCCTGCCCTTGCGACTTCTCGACCAGGAGATGCGCGTCGGCGAACGCCGCCACTTGGGGAAGGTGTGTCACCACCAGCACTTGATGTCGGTCGGCCAACGCCGCCAGCGCCCGCCCCACAGCGAAGCCGGCTTGTCCGCCAATACCGGCGTCGACTTCGTCGAACACGAGGATGGGTGGCGCCTCAGAAAGGACGCTCCGCAGCGCCAGCATGGTCCGGGCCAGCTCGCCGCCCGAGGCGACCTTCGACAACGCCTGGAGGGGCGAACCGGGGTTGGCGGCCAACTGGTACACGACGTGGCCCCCGTCCCGCCCGTCGACCCCCACGCCCACCCGCGCCTTCTCCATGGCCAGAGCAGGCAGATGGGCCTCGATGGCGGCCGCCAGAGCCGGCGCGGCCGCCCGTCTGGCCGAGCCCACCTCGTCTTCGGCCGCTGCCAGCTCAGCGGCGGCCGCCGCCAGATCCGAGTCCAGCTTGGCCGCTCGCTCGTCGTGGCTCTCCAACTCGACGAGCCGAGTACGCAACACTTCGCGCTCGGAGATCACGTCTGCGAGGGTTTCGCCGTACTTTCGACAGAACTGGTGCAGCAATCGTCGGCGTTCCTGCACCTCGGCCAGGGCGTGCGGGTCCGGTTCGATCGAATCGGCCAGCGAACGGAGCGTGTCGGCAAGATCGTCGAGTTCGGCCAACAGAGTCAGCAGGCCTTGTTCGACGTTCCGGAACGGTACGCGTCCGTGCAGCCGGGCCGCAGCTAATGCCAGCTGATCCCGGACCCCGTCGTCGTCGACGACGATCGACAGCGCCGCCTCGGCCGACTCGACATGATCGACCGCGTTGGCCAGCATGTCCTCCGCCCGTTCGAGCCGCTCATCCTCGTCGGGGTCGGCGATCCCCGCGGCCTCGATCTCGTCGACTTGGTACCTGAGGAGATCGAGTTCTCGAGCCCGCATGCGGGCGTCGCCGCCGATCGACTGCAGTGCGGACTCCAACGTTCGGAGCGCCGACCGGCTGCGGACGAGGCGGGTGAGGTCGACTCGTCCGAAGCGGTCGAGCGCCTCCCGCTGTGCCTCGACACCGAGAAGCGACTGGTGATCGTGCTGCCCATGGAGATCGACGAGCGCGGCCCCCAGGTCGGCCAGGGACCCAGCCGTCGCCGGCCGACCGTTGATATAGGCCCGAGATCGGCCATCGGCCGGGACTACCCGAGTCAGGACGATCTCCTCGCCGTCGAGTTCGAAGCGACCATCGACCACGGCTTCGGAACACCCCGGACGAACCAGACCGGGATGGGCTCGCCCACCGACGAGGAGATCGATGGCGTCCACGAGCAGCGTCTTGCCGGCCCCGGTCTCGCCAGTGAGCGCGATGAGGCCTGCCGGCAGCGCCAGGGTGACGTGCCCGATGACCCCCAAGTTGGTGACCGACAGCTCGATGAGCATGGTTGTGGTCCTTCGGCGCCGTCGCTGGATTCAGCGGTCGGACAGTCCGAACTTCTCCTTCAGGATCGTATGGAAGTCTCGGTCACCCCGCACCACGAAGCGGGCTCGCCGGTCGGACGCCTTGCAGGTGAGGTAACCACCGGGCGCGAGCTGTGCGATCGCCCGACCGTCCACGGCCACCAACCCGTCCCGATAGCCGGCGACGGTGAGCCTCACCTCAGTCGAGGGAGCAAGGACGAGCGACCGGTCGAAGACCATGTGAGGCGCAACCGGAGTCACCAACAGCGCCTCGAAGTCCGGTTCGACGATCGGTCCCCCGGCCGACAACGAATACGCCGTGCTCCCCGTTGGCGTGGCGACGATGACGCCGTCGGCCATGTACCGGGTGAAGTGGCGACCCGAGATGGCGGCATCGATCGTCACCGACCGCGTGTTGGTGGCGGCGACCACAACCACCTCGTTCAGCGCCAGTTCGCGGATCAATGGCTCGCCGGGCGAAGGGTGGACATCGATCTCGAGAAGCATCCGCTCCTGGACACGCGCCCGACCGGCCAACCATGCGTCGAGCGTCTCTTCGAGATGACCCGGATCGACCTCGGTCAGGTAGCCGAGTTGACCCGCGTTCACTCCCAGTACCGGCACTTCGGCCTCGGCCGTCAGCTGCACCGCCCGGAGCATCGTGCCATCGCCACCCAGACTGACACACAGGTCGAGTCCGGGGCCGAAGTCCGCTGGCTGCACCGTCGCGGCGCTCGAAGCCTGGTCGACCAGCACGCCGGTGTCCTCGTCCAGCAGCCGGAGTGTGCCGCCGTGGGCCTCGGCCCACTGCCGCACGCGCCGGCCCAGACCGGCGACCTCCTCGCGGTGATGATGAACGACCAGTCCGAGAACAAGCTCCGACCTCACGCGGTCCCCCCTGCCGTCGGGCCCCCGGAAGGATGGCGGGGCGGACACAGAAGTCCGGCTTCTTCAATCGCCCGCTCGACCATGATGTCGACGATGTGGTCGACGGGCCCGCCGGTCGCCTCCGACCCGCGAACCGCTGGAACGTGACAATCGCCCTCGCGGGCGAAGTGCCCGATGAACTCGACGTTGCCGGAGGAACCGGTGATCGGTGATGGCATGAGGCCCAGCATTGCAGCTCCGCACGTTCGAGCCGCACCCTCGACCTCATGAATCACCCGGCGCCAGATGGCCGGATCGGAGATCACTCCCTTTCCCCGGGACGCTTCCTGTCGACCGGCCTCGAACTGCGGCTTGATGAGCAGAGCCATCGTTGCGCCGGGAGCCGCCAACGACGCGAGCGCCGGCAGCACCAGGCGCAGTGAGATGAAGGACAGGTCGCCAACGACGAGTTCGAACGCTGGTTCGTCCGGACCGAGGGACAGCCGTCGGACATCGGTCTGTTCGCGAACGCTGACCCGGTCGTCGCCTCGCAACCGTTCGTGAAGCTGATGGGTACCGACGTCGACAGCGGTCACCATTGCCGCGCCGCGCTGCAACAGGCAATCGGTGAAGCCGCCGGTCGATGAGCCGGCATCGAGACAGCGGCGTCCCCGAGGATCGATGGCGAATCTGTCCAAAGCAGCCTCGAGCTTCAGCCCTGCCCGGCTCACGTAGCGAGGGCGGGGTCCGAGTAGCCGGATGGCCTCGCCCGCTGCGACCTGGCGAGCAGCCTTGTCGGCCACTGTCCCGCCCACCAGGACGGTCCCGTCGGCGATCAGACGCTGCGCCGCTTCACGGCTGGGGGCCATCTTGCGACGCACGAGTTCGGCGTCGAGCCGCCGGCGAGTCATGCGAGCCGGTCGACCAGCTCGGCCAGGTTGGTTCCGATCACATCGGGCGTCGGATCGACGGGCAGATCGGCTGGACGGGTGACCCCGCTGAGGACCAGCCCGAACTCATACCCGAGCGTCTTGGCAAACGCCCCGTCGGTGTCGGCCCGATCGCCGACCATGATGCCCACTGCCCCATACCGAGCGCGCACAAGGTCGGCCAGGGGCGCTTCGGGCTTGCCGGCCACGGTCGGCACGACACCCGTCGCCGCCTGTACGGCTCCCACCAGAGCGCCCGCTCCCGGCAGGAGCCCTCGCTCTGTCGGATAGGTGCTGTCGGTGTTGGTTGCGACAAATCGGGCGCCGGCCAGAACGGCCTGAACGGCCAGGCTGAGACGCCCATAGGTCAGGTCCCAGTCCAACCCGACGAGCACGGCATCAAGCGAGTCCGGGGCGGTATCGAGATCGGTGATGACGATGGCCCCTCTGAGCGTCACCGCCTCGCGGATCCCGGCTCCGCCGAGGACGAAGACGCGCTGGCCCGCGTCGACCAGGGACGCGCCGGCCAGAGCCGAATTGAGTACCCGGCCGACTGCGTCGATACCGAAGCCTGCCAGCTTCTGCTCTTGTTCCCCGATGGTCGAGAACGAGTTGTTGGTGACGAACACAACCTCGTGCCCGTGGGCGCGCAGCCGCTCCACGGCCTTTGACGAGCCGGGGATGCCGACGGCGCCAGTCCACAGGACGCCGTCGAGATCCAGGGCCCATGTCGTCATGATGCTGAAGGCTAGGTCGTCACCGCGCCGAAGGCTCGTTCGCGACGGCGCCGGGACCTAGTGTCTTGTCAGCCTGTTTCGCCAAGAAATTTCTGAGTTCGGGAAGTTTCGT
>JAQCHM010000190.1 GCA_027730885.1 Actinomycetota bacterium
GCGGCCCTGGTCGCCTTCTTGGCCTCCGACGACGCTGCGTTCATCACGGGCGGTATCTACCCGATCGACGGCGGCTCGGGAGCTCGGTAGACCGGTGAGTCAGGGGGGTGTCCTGCGCCCTACGGGTAGTACACCGCCGGTGGCGGCCGATCAGCCATGTGCTCGGACTCCCAATCGGCCAGGTCTGGCATGCGCTCGGGCGACGCAGCCCGCATCGCCCGTAAGGCCACAACGGGCCGGTAGGTCTCGTAGAGCTCGCGCAGCTGCGTGACGGCATCGAACTGGATGTCGACGCGGAGGTCGAGGGCGGCGATCTCGGGGAATGCGTCGGTGCCGACGACGCGCACCGCGGCGCCGCGCTCGCTGTACCGCCGGCCATTGGGCCCCTGTTGGCCGCCGGCGTCACGGCCCGCTTCGAGAGCGCTGAGCAGACGATCCACAAGGGGTCGACCCACCGCGTTGTCAAAGGCCCTGGCCATCGCCTCGACAACCTCGGGTCCCCGCAGGACGTTACCGAAGGCAACCCGATCAGCCCCCACGGCCTCACCGGCCCACAATCCGTTCTTCGCTCCCGTGCGCGCCGCAATGCGACCCTCGCGATCCATGATGGCGATCTGGCGTTCCTCCACGTCAACATCCGCGGCAGCGACGGCGTCCATGGCATCGGAGGCGGTCCCGCCCGCGTCCAGCACCTTCGCCCCGGCAATCCCCGCCCGTGGGTTGCCCTTGGCCTGCACGACCACGATGCCGCCGCTGTAGCTGTGGGTCGGAGAAATACCGCCGACGCCCATGCTCACCGAACTCAGGGCCAAGCCGATCTGGCCGGTCTCGGTGCAGTAGCCCAGGATGGAAAACGTCATGAAGCGCATCCTCTCGATCGGTGATTCTCGTGGTGTCCATTGTTCACCATGACCAGCCCGCAGGGTTCTACTTCCGCAGATCGCGAACCCGTATTGCTTTGCCCTCGGATCGGGGGACGGTCATCGGCGCCACGACCTCGACCTCGACCGAAATCCCGATGCGCTGTCGCACCGCTTCGGCGAACTCCTCGGCAATCGCTGTCGCGTCGCCGCCGGTCGCTCCAAGGGCGTCGACATGTGGCTCGATGAGCGCCTTGATCCCTTGCTGGCGGCCGTGTTCGGTTACCTCGAGCACGAAGTGCGGGGACAGCCGCGGGTCGGCCATCACGAGTTCCTCGAACTGGCTGGGAAACACGTTGACGCCCTTGATGATCATCATGTCGTCGGTTCGCGCGGCGACCCGGCTCATGCGCCGCATGGTGCGAGCGGTGCCGGGCTGCAGCGAACAGATGTCGCGGGTTCGGTACCGGATGACCGGCATGGCGACCTTGGTCAGCGATGTGAAAACAAGCTCTCCGACCTCGCCATCGGCGAGGACCTCGCCAGTATCCGGGTCGATGACCTCGGGATAGAAGTGGTCTTCCCACACCGTCGGCCCGTCTTTGGTCTCGACACACTCATTGGCCACGCCGCCGCCAATCACCTCCGAGAGCCCGTAGATGTCGACCGCGTCGATGCCGAACGCCTGCTCGATCTCGGATCGCATCGCTTCCGACCAGGGCTCGGCGCCGAAGACACCGAGGCGCAGCGACGTGGAGGCCGGGTCGATGCCCTGCCGGCGGAACTCGTCGGCGAGCACGAGCGCATACGACGGTGTGGCGAGCAGGACATCGGCATCGAAGTCGACAAGTAACTGCACCTGGCGTGCGGTCTGACCGGTGGATGCCGGCACCACGGTGCAGCCCAGCTGCTCGGCTCCATAGTGTCCGCCGAGACCACCGGTGAACAGGCCGTAGCCGAAAGCGACGTGGACGATGTCGCCGGGCCGAACACCGGCCGCGACCAGCGACCGCTGATAGACCGCAGACCACATGTCGAGATCGCCCTGCGTGTAACCGACGACGGTGGCCTTTCCTGTCGTTCCGGAGGACGCGTGTATACGCAACACCTGCTCGCGTGGCACGGCGAACATCCCGAATGGATAGTTGTCTCGAAGTTCGGCCTTGGTGGTGAAGGGAAATCGACTGAGATCCGCCAGCGAATGCAGATCGTCGGGATGAACGCCCGAGGCGTCGAACAACCTACGGTAGACAGGGACATGCGCGTACGCGTGGGCCAGGCTCCATCGCAGGCGCTCGAGTTGCAGCGCCCGCAGCTCGTCGACCGATGCGAACTCGATGGCGTGCAGGCCGCGACCCCGGCCGCCGGGGGGTGGTGCGAGTTCGGTCAGCTCGGCGTGGCGGGGCAAAACACTCCTCAAACGGCGGCGGGAAGAGTCCGCTTTCGGGCAGGTTTAGCGGGCCGGACCGCCGTCTGACAAACTGAGCAGACGAGTCTTCGCCAGCCGAAGCCGCTCACCAACCGGAGTCCACTGATGCCCGACTTCCAGTTCACGATCTTGGTCGTGCCCTACATGCGCAGACGCGGCGAACAGGTCGCGCTCCCCGGTTCGGATCCCGCCCGCTGGCAGACGCTCATGCACCAGGTCAAGACCCAGATGCAGTTCGCCGAGTCGGTTGGCTACGACGGCTTCGCCATGACCGAGCAGCACATGCAGATCGAGGGCATCGAGACCACGACCAATCCGCTGTTCTGGGACTACTTCGTCGCGCAGCACACCGAGACGATGCGGGTCGGCCAGCTCGGCATGAACTTGACCGCAGTGAATCCGATCAAGCTGGCCGAGGACCTGGCGATGCTCGATCACTTCACCGGCGGGCGAATGTTCGCCGGGTTCTCCCGAGGCAATACGCCGCGCTGGACGGGCACCTTCGGTCAGCACATCGACATCACCTCGACCGAGTCCGACAAGTCCGAGGCCGACCAGCGCAACCGGCGCGCCTTCTACGAGAACTGGCATCTCGTGAAGTCGCTCTGGACGCAGGAGAAGGTGTCGATCAAAGGTGAGTTCTGGCAGGCTCCCCCGGAGATGGAGTGGCACTTCCCGCCTACCGACGACTGGGATCCCGGCGCGGTCGACGAGAACAAGATCCTGAAAGAGATCGGCATCGTTCCCCGGCCGCTGCAGCAGGACCCGCATCCCGCCATCTACGCCCCGTTCAGCTACAGCATGGAGACGTCGAAGTTCTGGGCCCGTGAGGGCGGCAAGATGGTCAGCTTCGTGCGGCCCGAGAAGCAGGACTTCATCCACAAGGCGCTCGACGTCTTCCTCGACGAGGCCCGCGGCGCCGGGCGTGACACCGCGCCCGCCCAGGCGCTCGCCCTCGGAGGACACCTGACGATGGGTCGCACCCCTGCCGAGAGCGCCGACCTGTACAACGGCTTCGAGGAGCTGTTCAACTGGGCCTACAACGCCCCTCCCTATGTCGTGCCGATGGGTCGCGTCTTCGGTGGGAGCAGGGAGCAAGAGCTTGACCATGTGCTCAAGCTGCACGAGGACTTCGGCGTGACCGAGTTCTTCCTCTGGCACCACGTCGGCTACTTCGAGCAGGACCAAGAACTCGCAATGCTGAACGAGTTCGCCCAGGGCGTGATCGCACCGATGCGCGCCACCACCGAGTCCGGACCGTCGACGCAAGCCCCCGACCTAAAACCCAGTCCATCGTCAAATAGCATTCGGCCATGAATCGCTCACACGCGTCCTGGGGCACATCGCCGCTGTCCTTCTGCTGCTGGTGATGGGCTGCTCCAACGATTCGGCCACCACGGCGGAGTCGACTGAATCAGCCGGCGGCAGCGATGCCGGAACCGACGTGGAGGAGACCGCCGATGCCGCTTCCGACGACAGCGACGATGACGACGCGGCTGTGTCCTCCTCGGTCGACTGTGAGTTCCTGCGGGACCAGACCGCTCAGGGGGCCTTGGTCGGGTTGCAGCTGATTCCGCAGATGACCTCTCAGGACCAGGTCGGCGCCCTCAAGTCCGGCGCTCTCACATTCGATACTGAGGCGCTGCTGACCTATCTGACCGCGGCCCAAGGCCTCGCCGGCACCGACACGGTTTTCGGTGACCCCGCGAGCTCAATCGAACAATTCATCGCAGCCACCAAAGCTGCCCAAGCAATCCTCGCAATCGATGGTCCCGTTCCGGACGAACAGCTCGCGGAGTATCGCGCCCTCGTCGGCGACACATCCGAGTTCATCATGCGCCAGGCCGCACTTGGTGCCGCCCTCGATGAGGTCTGCCCGAGCTGACGCCTTGCCGTTGACATCGGGCGGTCGACGCGCAAGAGCCGACGCACCCCGTCCATGACTTGCTTACTTCGAGTTCGCATGACTGGCTCGGGAAGTGCCGAGCTGGCGCGCTCATGTGGTGCACATGGTCCGCGGCCTTCCGGCCGATCTAGGGTGGCGTTTTGCAGTCAGGAGAAGGCGCGTGCTCGAGCACATCCGTGTCATTGATCTGTGCGACGGCGTCAGCCAGTTCGCTGGCCACCTGCTGGCATCGCTCGGCGCGGAAGTTATTGCCGTCGAGCGGCCCGGTGGTTCAGCGACTCGCCGGCTGGGCCCGTTCGTCGACGACATCACCGACCCGAACGCGAGCCTGTACCACTGGGCCTACAACCGAGGCAAACAGAGCGCGGTCATCGACATCGACACCGACGAAGGCCGAGACACATTCCGCAGGCTGATCGTCACCGCTGATGTCTTGTTCGAGGACTCCCGCCCAGGCCAGCTGGCCTCCCTCGGGCTGGGACACCACGATCTGGCAGCCCTGAATCCGGCGCTCGTGCACGCGTCGATCACCCCCTACGGTTCCGAGGGCCCGCGAGTCCAGTGGGCGGGGTCGGACCTCACCGCTGTCGCCGGGAGCGGTTTCCAGCAATCGACTGGCGATGCGGACCGCGCTCCCGTGCGGATCGGCCTACCGCAGTCGTTCCTTCAGGCGGCGGGCGACGCGGCCGGCGCAGCGCTCATCGCTCTCCGGGAGCGCAAGGTCAGTGGCCTCGGCCAACACATCGACGTGTCAGCACAGGAATCGCTCACGCTTGGGCAGCCATCGAATCTGGCTGGCCGCTCCAACGCGGCGCTGACGAATCGCATGGCCGGAGGGACAAGCCTCGGCGGCCTGAACCTGCCGCTCTTGTTCCCGTGCAAGGACGGGTACACGATTTGCGTCATGTTGATGGGTGTCGCCTTCGCGCCATTCTGCGAGCGGTTCGTCGCGTGGGAAATGGAAGAGGGATTCGGCAACGACGAACTCGCGGCGATCGACTGGGTGAACTTCGCCCGCCAGCTGCAGACGGGCGAGATCGGCCTCGATGTCCTCGAACGGGCCAACGAGGTGCACACCCGCTTCCTGGCGACCAAGACCAAAGCCGAGTTGTGGGCCGCCGCGTTCGAGCGGCACCTGCTGGTCACGCCATCGCAGACGGTCGGCGATCTGCTCGACTACGAGCACCTCATCGCTCGGGGATTCTGGGAGGACGTGACCATCTCCCCGGGACGCACCGCCCGCCACCCTGGGCCGCTGGCCCGGTTCACCAGCGGCCAGCCGTCCGCCCTCGATCGGGCCCCAGCCCTGGGCGAGCACACCGAAGCGGTGACGTTCGAACGTCGACCGGATGTCCCGACGGCGCCCGGCGCGGTCGCGAATCGCCCGGCTCTCGAGGGCCTGAAAGTCGTCGAGTTCTCCTGGGTCATCGCCACCCCGTCGGCTGTGCGCGTCCTCGCCGACTATGGCGCCACAGTGATCAAGGTCGAAAACGGGGGACGGCCCGACACCATGCGCACCGTGAACCCCTTCGTGGACGAGGACATCCACTTCGACAACAGCGTCGGATACGGCGTCTACAACGCGGGTAAGCGGAGCCTCAGCTTGGACTTGAGCAAACCCGAGGCCCGAGACGTCGTGCTCGACCTGGCCCGCTGGGCGGACGTGATGACCGAATCGTTCGCCCCCGGGGCCATCGGGAGAATGGGATACGGGTACGAGGAACTATCGGCGGTCAACCCAGGCCTCATCATGCTGTCGAGCTCGCTGCTCGGCCAGACGGGCCCCCATTCCAAGCTCGCGGGCTACGGATTCATGGCCGCCGCGATCGCCGGCTTCTACGAGATGACCGGATGGGCCGACCGAGATCCAGCCGGGCCCTACGGGCCCTACACCGACTTCCTGGCCCCGCGAATCGTGCTGTCAGCCATCATGGCGGCACTGGAACACCGAGACCGAACGGGCAACGGTCAACACATCGACCTCTCCCAAACCGAAAGTGCCCTCCACTATCTCGCTCCCGCGATCCTGGATCAGAGCATCAACGGCCGCACCTTCGCCCGTTGCGGCAACGAAGATCGACACCTCACGCCCCATGGCGTCTTCGCAAGCCACGGCGACGACTCGTGGGTGGCCATCGCCTGTACCGACGATCGGTGGCCCAGACTGGCCGACATCATCGGTGAACCAACGTTGGCCGACCTCGACAACGCGGCACGCCGAGATCGAGCCGCCGAGATCGAGGCGCTCATCACCTCATGGACCCGACAGCGTGGCAACGACCAGGCCGCGATCGAATTGCAGGCCAACGGGATCGATGCCTACCCGGTCCACAACTCGGTGGGGACCAGCGGTGACCCTCAGCTGGAGTACCGGCGCCACCAGATCGTCGTGCCACAGAGCTACCGGGGCACGATGTGGACGCACAACTGCCG
>JAQCHM010000191.1 GCA_027730885.1 Actinomycetota bacterium
CCACGTCGATCGTGAGGATCTGGCTCGGGCCGGCGCTCTTGGTCTGGTCGAGGCCGCTCGGCGATTCGATGAGTCACGTGGCGTTCCGTTCGATCGGTTCGCCGCTCAGTGGATCCGCGGATCGATCTTGGATTCTGTTCGCGCCGCTGACTGGGCTCCGCGCTCGGTCCGCCTCCTGGCCCGCAGGCTCGAGGCTGCCGAGCAGCATCTCGCATCGGAGCTCGGCCGTATACCCAACACCGTCGAGATGGCCGACGAGTTGGGTATCTCACTGCCAGAGCTCGCTCGCCTGCAAGATCGTCTCTTCCGGTCGGTCGTTCTTGCTCTTGACCATGAGACCAGCGGCGACTCGGACGAAGATCTGACGTTGGTGGATGTCCTCCAGGACCGTTCTTCGGTCGACCCGTCAGAGGAACTCGAAACACGCGAACTGCACGCTTACCTTCGCGACGCCGTGAAACTCCTTCCGGAACGTCAGCGCTTCGTGATCGTCGGTTACTTCCTCGAAGGCAAGACCTCCCAGGAGATCGCCCGCTTCCTCGGCGTCACCGAATCCCGCGTGAGTCAGCTCCGGTCCGAAGCCCTGCGAAACCTGAAGCTCGGGATCGAGACGCAGTCCGAATCCGAGGAGGTCGCCGAGGCCAGCGGTCGTGTCGCTCGTCGTCAGGCTGCCTACTCCGACGCGCTGCGAGACGAGTCCGACTGGAAAACCCGTCTCGGTCGCTGGGACGCGGACTACGACATCCCTGAAGAACCGCTGCTGCCGGTGGGCCGACGCTAGAACGTCGCTGACAGCTGCCAGCGATCGAGGAGGCTGCTGTCTCCGTGGATCTCCAGCCTGCTGGGAGGGATGCGTCCCCAGAGCAACAGCAGGAGATCGGAGACGCGGCCGCGGGCTGCAACGTCGGCTTTGGCATGTTCGTGCCGCCAGGCAACGTGGTCTGGTTGCAAGGTCAAGCCCCACTCGGCGCCTTCGACGTCGGTGCCGTGAAGGTGCACCGTCTCTCCCGCCCCGGAGAGGACGTCGAATTGCATGCGAGCCGGTACGAAGATCTCGAGCACTTCGTCGATGCCGTCTCGGGCTTGGGCCGCGGCGATGGGCTCCGGTGTGGTGAATGCCGCCTCGACGTCCCATCGGTGCATGGCCGTCTCGTGAGCCAGGCGACGAATCCACCAGGTCGGTGACTGTGGACCGGTGAACGTCGTCACCAGCGCAGCGGGATCGGCGGCTTCGAGCTTGGGGACCAGATCCGCGGCTGCCGCCGCGAACCACTGGAGGACATCGGGCCCAGCCGGGGGCTCCGGTACGCTCGACCACCTCGGTGGCGAGTCGACGGAGGAGTCCATCAGGAGCTCAGCCCATCGATACACCCAGCCCGTGTGCCCAATCACGCTGTGCACCGTCCAAGCCTCGATGTGGGGGAGGGGTAAGGTAAGATGCTCGGCGCCGATGCTTGCCAGACGAGCGGCTTCGACCCGCAGGGTGTGCAGGTGGTCGGCTGTTGATGGTCGTGGGATACCGCCGGTCATACTCGACAGCTTGCCAGCTGGAGGCCCCGGCGAGGCGGATCTATCCGAGACGAATCAACGCTCTTCTTTGAAGATCACGTGCTGGCGAACGACAGGGTCGTACTTCTTCAGCTCGAGACGCTCGCGGGTGTTGGTCTTGTTCTTCTTGGTGACGTACGTGAAACCGGTGCCTGCGGTGGACCGCAGCTTGATGATCGGGCGCTTGTCGGTCGACTTGGCCATCAGATCTTCACCCCTTGGCGACGCATGTCAGCCACGACGGCCTCGATGCCCTTCTTGTTGATCGTCTTGATGCCCTTGGCGCTGACCGTCAGCTTGATCCATCTCTTCTCGCTGGGAAGCCAGAACCGCTGGTGTTGAATATTTGGATCCCACCGGCGCTTGGTGACGCGGTGTGAGTGGGAGATGCTGTTGCCGAAGCTGGGCTTGCGGCCGGTGACCTGACAGACCATCGACATTGGGACCTCGATACTGACTCGAATTGACTGGCAAAGGGTAGCGGGTGGAGATCGGATCGCCACCCTGCGGTGGAGCGAGCCCGGCGGCATCGGTCCGGGTCGGCAAAAGGATGGCCTCACAACGCGCTTGCCATTACGAATCGGTTTCAGTACGATGACGCCCTCTGTCATGATCGAAGGTTGAGACGACTCAAGGTTCAGGCCCCATCTCGCCGACAACCTGTCGTCGGTGGTCGACGTCTGAAGAGGTCTTGCATGCTTGCTGCCGCGTACCCGATCCACTCAAGATCTTGCACAGAGTGGTCGATTCATACGACAGCGAGATTTCTGGAACTTTCTTCTCAAGTTCTTTCTCCGCGATGCCGAGAACTCAGGCGTGATGGAGGACAACCGAAAGAAGATGAACATGGGCGAACCAACGCTTGAACAGATCAACGCTGTCGGATCACCGAGACGAATGTTCCGCGTTGGACTCATCGTCCTCGGACTGCTCTCTTCGCTGCTCACGGGGATGGCGTCGACTGCGGTCGCAGCAGCAGAAATTCGGCCGATTACGTTCCCGGTGCATCCGGACTTCCGTTCGCAGGTGTACTGGACCGACACCTTTGGCGCCGCTCGATCGGGAGGTCGGACACACATCGGCGTCGATGTCATGGGTCCCAAGATGACGCCCCTCGTTGCGGCAGTCGACGGCACGGTGACGTGGGTTCGCCACGACCGCGACCGTGGCAACAACCTGGAGCTCACCGATGCACAGGGTTGGCAGTACCACTACGTCCACATCAACAACGACACGCCCGGTACTGACGATGGCGCCAACGCCTACGAGCTCGCGTTTGCCCCGGGCATTCAGACGGGGTCGCAGGTGCGCGCCGGCCAGGTCATCGCGTTTCTCGGCGACTCGGGTAACGCCGAGAGCGCGGGATCACATCTGCATTTCGAGATCACCCGTCCGGATGGCACCTCGCTGAACCCAACGCCCAGCGTCGACGACGCTGCGGCCCGGCTGGCCCAGATGCCCCCGCTGACAGCGGCTCAGGTTCGGCCCCACCCCTCGCTGAACGATCTCGTGCTCGACGTCTTCACAACACTGACCGGGGAGCCGGCCGCATCGGCCGAGGCGGTCGCGTTCGCTCGCGCCGTCGCCGAGCAGGGTCTGTCGGCGGCGCTCGTTCCCTACGTCGACCAGGCCTCGTACGCGGCCTCAATCGATCGGCTCTACGTGGCGTTCTTCCTTCGCGCGCCCGATTTTTCCGGGTATCAGTATTGGATCGCCCGACACGATCTGGACCTCCGTCGCATCGCCGACCACTTCGCCGCTTCGCCTGAGTATCAAGCCAGGTATGGCAACCTCGACTTCGGCCTGTTCCTCGATCAGTTGTATCGAGATGTGCTGGGCCGTGCCCCCGATGAAGCGGGTAAGGCTTACTGGCTGGCTCGTCTCGCCGACCCTCGGGACGAAGTGACGAAGGGAACCATCGTCGCTTTCTTCACCGACTCGATCGAGCTGCGACAGATTGCCGCGCTGCGTAGCGAGATCGTGGCTCTCACGGCCCTGTTCCACGACCGGATGCCGACCGAGGCCGAGATCCATGAGTGGGCCGTACTTCGAGCCAACACGCCCCTGGCGCAAGCACTCCAGTCGCGCTTCCTCGCCAGCTGACCAGATCTGCAAGCCCGCCGCCTCCCACCCCCGTTCTGCAAGCCCCGCACCATCCGCGGTGGGGTCGGGGTCTTGCAGAACCGGGGTAGGGGGTGAGCGTCTTGCAGAACGCAGCGGCGCGGACCGCTGGTCTGGGGCCGGATCAGTCGTCCGACGGGGCGGTGGACGCCCAGTGTTGGACGAAAGCGCAGAACTGATCGATTTGTCGGTCGGTCACCTCGATCGACAGGGCGATGAAGCCGCGCCGGGCGAAGTAGAAACCGTTGTCGATGGCGTCGAAGAAGAGAAGTTCACGCCAACGGTCGTCGGCGCCGGCCAGGTCGCGAGTGCTGCGAATCGGCCGACGGGTGCCGTGGATGTTGAGGAGTGAGCCCCGCCCGGTGACCGAGAGCGGGAGGTCGTTCTCGGCGAAGATGGCGGACAGCCGGGCCCGCAGGTCGTCTCCCCGTTGGTTGGTACGGATCAGGACCTCGTCGGTCAGGACTTCGGTGAGCGTGGCAATGCCCGCGGCCATGGTGAGGACGTTGTTGTTGAAGGTGCCGGCGTGGCCCAGTGGGCGAGCCGAGTTCTGGTCGTAGACCGACATGATGGTTCGGTTCCCGCCGAAGGCCCCGAAGCTCATACCACCAGCCAGATACTTGCCGAGGGTGGTGACGTCGGGCAGTACCCCGATTGCCTGTTGTGCCCCTCCGGGCGAGAGCCGGCTGGTCATCACCTCGTCGAAGATCAGGATGGCACCGTGTTCGGTACACAGCGCACGTAACCGGGCCAAGAACTGGTCGTCGGCGACGATGCAGCCCGACCCGCCCTGCATCGGCTCGATCAGGGCGCAGGCCAGGTCGGGGTGTACGGCAAAGGCGTTCTCCAAGGCATCGCTGTCGTTGTAGGGGACGATGACGAACTCGTGGGGAACGTTTGCCTCTCGATGGTCACCGAAGTAGAGCACCCCGCCGTGGTATCCGCCCTCGAAGCCGAGGACCTTGGTCCGGCCGGTGTGATGTTTGGCCGCCGCGATGGCAAGGAGATTGGCCTCGGTACCACTGTTGGTGATGCGCACCTGTTCGATCGAGGGGAACCGGTCGACGATCAACTGAGCAAAGGTGATCTCGTCAGGGTGGGTAGCCCCGAAGGCCCAGCCGCGTTCGAGGGCGTTGGCGATGGCGACGCGGACCGGTTCGGGGGAGTGGCCGAGCAAGCCGGCGGTGTAGTTGCCGAGCAGGTCGACGTAGGGGTGACCGTCGGCATCGAGGATCTCGGAGCCCGACGCGGTGGTGACCCGGAACGGGAAGGGGTCGAAATGCAGGACCGTGCGCGTGTTCCCGCCGGGAAACACTTCGGTCGCACGCTGTGCGAGCGACCGGCTGACCGGTCGGACATCGGCGTAGTGCCGGCGGGCGTCGGCCAACCGTTGGTCGAGGCTCGCTCGTTGTTCTGTCGGCGCGGGTCGATCAAGGTGGTCTTGGTGAAGGTCGTGTTGATCAAGGCTCATTCGGTCACCAATCCAGTCAGTCGTTCGTGGTCGAGGACGGCGGCGTCACGGCCGGCGGGGTCGCCGAACCCGCCGCCGCCGGGGAAGGCCATGAGGAGACGGTCGCCGGCGGGGATCTCGGTCCGCCCGAGCGGCTTCACCTCTGGTCCGGACGCCAACGCCAGGTGGCCGGTGGCTCCGGGCCCGCCACCACTGCGGCCGCGGGCCGGATGCTTGGTTCGTTCGTAGGTTGCGCTGATCGAGAAGGGCGAACCCTCGCGGTTGGCGATGTCGACGAGCTGCCCGTGGCCGCCCCGGTAACGTCCTGAACCGCCGGAGTCGGGCCGGAGTTCCTTGCGCCAGAAGACGATGGGACTGATGGCCTCGTTGATCTCGACGGGCATGTTCCGGACTCCGCTGGGGAACGCGGTTGCCGACAACCCGTCCGCATTCGGTCGTGCACCCGCGCCGCCGCTGTGGAAGCTCATGATGACGTAACGTTCGCCGTCGGCCCAGTGGCCGTCGATGAGGATGTTCCACAGCGAGGATGTGCCCTCGGCGGGCACGCGGTCGGGAAGGATCTGGGTCAGGCAGCCGAACGCGGTGTCCGGAAGCATCTGACCGACGACGTGCCGGACGTTCACTGGTGCGGGGAAGGGCGCGTTGAGGATGCATCCCTCGGGCGCTGTGACGTTGATGACCCCCAGCGACCCGGCGTTGTTCGGCACGTCGGGACCGATGATGCACCGAACACCGAAGGAGGTGTATGCGTCGGTGTAGGCCATGGGTACGTTGATCCCCCAGGTCGACTGGGGCGAGGTGCCCGAGAAGTCCACATCGATGCGTGATCCGGCGATTCGTAGCTCGGCAACCAGGTCGAGCGGTTCGTCCACGCCATCGATTCGCATGGTGTTCGTCCATTGCCCGTCGGGCAACGCCTCGATCAACCGTTCCATCGCCTCGCGGGAACGGTCGATCACATAGTCGGCCAACGCGTCGAGTCGAGTGAGTCCGAACTCGTCCATCATTTGGATGAGCCGCTGAGCGCCGCGGTCGTTGCATGCCGCCAGCGAGTGGACGTCGCCGTCGACCATCTCCGGCGCCCGACTGTTGGCGCGAATGATCTTGAGCACGTTCGTGTCGAGCACCCCGTCCTTGCCCAACTGGAGCAGTGGCAGATACAGGCCTTCGTGGAAGACCTCTCTGCCCTCCATGCTGAAGCCGACGCCCCCGACGTCGACAACGTGACTGGTGCAGGCGAACAATGCGACGACCCCATCGGCCGGACGTTCCGGGTGGAACACCGGGGTGACCACCACGAAATCGTAGAGATGGCCGGTTCCCTTCCATGGATCGTTGGTGAGGAACACGTCGCCCGGCCGCATGGTCTCGATCGGGAACTCGTTGAGGAAGTGGATGACCGATGCCGCCATGGAGTTCACGTGACCGGGCGTGCCCGTGACCGATTGCGCCAGCATG
>JAQCHM010000192.1 GCA_027730885.1 Actinomycetota bacterium
CCAGCGCCTGGGTCGCCGGGCCGACGGTGATGGCGTGTGTCGGGTTGCTTCTGCTCGCCTCGCTCGATCGGCTCATCACCGTCCGTCTGCGTGGCGTGTCCAACGACGTTGGCCGGCTCCTCCGCTCCATGATCGATGCCCCGGCCTACCTCACCAGACCAGCGCGGACCTGGCTGGAGCGAGGTCCAACCGACCGGATCGTCCTGGTCCGCGGTTCGGCGGTGGCCGTCGGCGTTGCTTCGCTGCTGACACTCCTCCTCGCCAACGCCGACGCGGTGGCCGGCGAGTTGATCGAGCAGTCGTTCGGGTCCTCGATGTGGTCACACATTGCCTTGACCTTGTTGCTCACCCTTCCCGGCGGCGCAATCGCCATCGTGGCCAACGGCTCCCCCAGTCCGGTCGCCCAACCGTGGATCTCGACCGCGCGCCCCGTCGAGGCCCTGATGGGACTTGGGGCCACCGCCTCGGCGCTGGCCGCGTGGGTGGGCGTCCAGGTCACCATCGCTTTCGGCGGCGCCGACCGCATCCTCGCCGGTGCCTCGACGACTCGAGCGGAGTACGCGCGCGAAGGCTTCTTCGAACTCGTTCTGGTGGTGGCCGTGGTCCTGACGTTGATTGCGGTGCTCGGTACGCTCCTCGGTCGGCGACGAGTGCCCGTGGCCAACGCGCTTGTAGCTCTCGTCGGCACGCTGACCGTGATGCTCGTCGGTGTCACCTTCTCCCGGCTCGCCTTGTACATCGACGCGTACGGACTGACCATGCTCCGCCTGGCCGTCGCGTGGTTTCTCGGCTGGCTCGGCGTCATCGTGATCGCCGTGACCGTTCGCACAGCCGGAGTCGGACGCGGCCGAGCCTGGCTGGTGCCGTTCGCGATCATGACTGCTGCGCTCGTGGTCGGTGCCTATGGATGGTCCAACCCCGAGGCCATCGTCGCCAGGACCAAGCTCAGCAGGACGAGTGCCGTCGTGCAGCTCGACGAGCGCTACCTCGAAGGCCTCGGCCCGGACGCGGCGGACGCCCTACGCTCGACCGGAATGGCCGATCCGCAACTTTGCGCAGCCGCAGTCGACGCGTTCGGCCCGCTGGGCTGGAACCGCAGCTGGTCCCGGGCGTGTTGAGATGACAGAGCCGGCAGGCCGGTCAGCGGCGGTTGAACCTCGACAGCAGGCGCAGGAGTTCGAGATAGAGCCACACCACGGTGACCATGAGGCCGAATGCCGCGAACCACTCGAGTTCCCGAGGCGCGCCGCGCTGCACGGACCGTTCGATCAGATCGAAGTCGAGCAGCAGGTTGAAGGCGGCGACCCCCACCACGACCAGGCTGAAGAGGATGCCGATCCCCGATGCATCGGTGAGGAAGGACACTTCGGCGCCGAACAGGCGGGCCACCATGCCGACCAAGTAGATGACCGCAATCCCGGCGGTGGCCGCCAGGACCATCTTGCGCATCCGGTCAGTGACCTTGATGATGCGCTGGGAGTAGAGGAACAACATCGCGCTGAAGACGCCGGCGGTGCCGAGGAGCGCCTGGACAACGATCCCGCTGTAGCTCGCTTCGTAGACATGGGACAACGCACCGACGAACAGGCCCTGGCACACGGCATACGCCGGGGCCGTGAAGCGGGCAGCTGCCGGCTTGAACGCGGTGACCAGGGCCAGGCCGAACGCGGCGAGGGCCGGCACGATCAGCCACACCGGGAAGCTGGTCACGCCGAGCTCGCCGGTCGTCACCAACGACCAGCCGACCACGGCAGCCGCCACGACGATGGCGAACAACATCAACGCTCGCCGGGCCGTGCCCTCCATGGTCATGAGCTCGGTCTGATAACGAGAAATGGGACCGTCGTCGACCGGTCGCCCGGGTGCCTGGCGGGGCAGGGTGAAGCCGGGAACCGCCGGGCCTGACCCGCCGCGCAACGAGCCGAAGGCCCGGTCGAGCGACTGTTCGTTGAGCATCGGATTTGCCATCGGGGCTCCTACTTTCGCTCCCTGGCGCCACGCGCAGGGAACCTCTGGACGCCATTATCGCAGCTCGCAGGGCCCGTTCGTACCGCGCCGGGGGCGATTGCTCCCCGCCGGGGAGAGAATAGCCCCATGACCTACTCCCGAGCTGACGTTGCCGCAGTCATCGACCACACCCTGCTCAAACCCGAAGCCACCAGTGACCAGGTGCTCGCGCTCCTGGCCGAAGCGAACCAGCTGGGAGTCGGAGCGGTCTGTATCAGCCCGTGCATGCTGCCGCTGCCCCATGAGCTGCTCGACGACGGCATCGAGCTGTGCACGGTGATCGGCTTCCCCAACGGAACCGTCGACCCGAGGATCAAAGGGGCCGAAGCCGCGCTGGCCTTCGCCGCCGGCGCAGTCGAGATCGATATGGTCATGAACATCGGACTGGCCAAGGGTCACGACTGGGAAGAGGTCGAGACCGACATCGCCGAGGTCCGGGCCGCGGTTCCCGCTGCCCTGCTCAAGGTGATCCTGGAGACGGGGGCGCTCACCGACGAGGAGCTGGTGACCTGCTGCGAGATCGCCGAAGCCGCGGGGGCCGACTTCGTGAAGACATCGACCGGCTTTCACCCGAGCGGCGGTGCCACCCTGCACGCCGTCGAGCTGATGGCGGTGACCATCGGAGGCCGGCTTGGCATCAAGGCGAGCGGCGGTATCCGGGACTCGCCCACCGCCTTGGCCATGCTCGACGCCGGCGCTACTCGCCTGGGCACCTCGTCCAGCCGGGCCATTCTCGATGGGCTGTGAAGGTTGATTCCGTCATCACGACCGCGCGGCGTCACTCAGAGCCGACCAGAAAGCCATTGTTCAGTTGTGCCCGGTCGGCGGCCGTCAGCCCGCTGATGTAGCCGGCGCCGTCGAGGTGGCGGCGCCCGGGCCGGGTGATGATGTCGAACTGCTGCATGAACGCATCGATGTCGTCCTGTCTCGACTGGAGCAAAGGGACCAGCGCGCCCCCGTGTTCGGCTTCGGCGTCCGCCAGCACCGCCTCGTTCACCTGCCGGAGCCGTTCGGCGATGCGGTGGGTGAAGCCTGTGAGGAAGCTGGTGCGGAACACCTTGGAGCGCGGCGCGGCACCGGGCGGCGCCACCTTCGCCGTCTGGATCAGGCCGCTCTGGGCCTGTAGAAGCAACGAGGTGAACAGCACTTCGACGGCCGCAATGTCGTCGGCGAAGCCGACCACCGTCGACATGGCGAGACCGTCGTGGAGGAACGCCCGACACCGTGCAGCTTCGGCGACAACCTGCAGCAAGTAGGACTTCGTCGAGACGTAGGGGGCGTCGACGAACACCCGTCGCATGACCGGTCGCTCGCCAACCGCCCGCTGGGGCGCTGCGACGGTGAGCGCGTCGATGGCGTGTCGAGTCATCAGCTCATGAGCCTTGGCCGAGAAGGCCAGGGCCTCGGCCCCGAAGGTCGAGGATTCGGCCTTGGCCAGCAGATTGCGGATCTTCTCCAGCACCGGATCGCCCGCAGTGCCCGATAGCGGGCGAGACCGCCGAGTGTCCTGGTGATCGTTGAGGGGGGAACCTGGAGGTGGAAGCACCCGCTCGAGCGGGGGAAGCGCGATCAAGTTGGCCAGCAAGTCGATGGTGGCCTCGGCCACGGTTCGCCACGGCAGCTGCTCGACCGATGACCACCGGAACAACCAGTGGCCCTTGCCATCGACCAGGGGTAGGCCGAGGGCCTCGATCTGTTCGACCCAACGGCGGTCAAGGGTGGTCGACCGCCGGTTCACGTGATCCGTGGCGATGGCCCACCCGGCCAGCTTCGCCGCAACCGGACTCGAACCCAGGCGGGCCTGCCGGAACAGCTCGGCCGGCAGCCAGCCCTGGGCCCAGTTGGAGGCCACGTACTTGAGCAACAACTCCCCTGCCACCTCGACCAGCAGACCGGGGGGTAGGGATTCGACGATGCCAACCGCAACCGGCGTCAAGGGATCTCGGTCCCGGTGACTCACGACCGCGGCCAGCAAGACCTCACGGGCAAACCCCGGGGTGGGTACGGTCTCGTCGGTCAGGAGCCGCCACGGCTCCTCGACGTTGCCAGCCGTCGAGTAACGGGCTCGGAGGTTGGGAGAACGCATCACCGAACCCTAATCAGCTGTTGTGACAGCCATGATCGTCGCCCGGCCCCAAGATCGGGAGAGCCGGAACCGGCATCCCGTTTCGGGACGGACGATGGGTTCGTTCGTGTCATGGCCACAGCAGCGTCCCAACCTTCCGGTATCACCGTTTACTGGAGACCTGGCTGCATGTTCTGCACCTCGCTCCGCCACCAGCTCGACCGGAAGCAGGTGCCCCACGAACTGGTGAAAATCCACAAGGTCCTGTCGGCCGCCGCCTTCGTCCGATCCGTCGCCAACGGCAACGAGACGGCTCCGACGGTCGTCATCGGTCCAGTTTCGCTCGTCAACCCGAGCTTCGACGCCGTCTTGGCCGCGGCGGCAGTCCACGCACCCGAGGCCGTCCCCTCGGGCTACGAGCCTCCGACTCCCGGACGTCTCGGCCGCTTGATCACCAAACTCCTCGGCGGCTGACCCGTTCAGGGGGCCAAGGGTCTGCCCGCGCGGGGCACACCGTTGACCTTGAGGTAGAAGAAGGCGGCGACCAACATGACGCCGGCAACCACGTCGCCCAGGTTGGCAAGCATGTGGAATCCGATGGAGCTGCGGATGAACCCGGAGGAAATGCCCGCGAGCCCACCACAGAAGCTCATCACCAGGTCGGCGCTCCCCTGAACCTGAACGCGAGTGTCGATATCGAAGGCCTCGATGAGCAGTGCCGAACCACCGATCATGCCGAAGTTCCAGCCGATCCCGAGCAGCCACATCGAGGGAAACAGCAGGTAGTGGTGGTAGCTCGAAGCCGCCGCAACGAGCCCGGCGGCCACCAGGAAACCGCCGCCGACCATGATGGACTGCACCCTCCCTACCCGGTCGGCGTAACGGCCGACCAGCGGAGCGAAGGCAAACATGCCCGCGACGTGCACCGATACGACATACGGGCTGAGGCTCTCCCATCCGTGGAGCTTCATGTGGACCGGTGTCATGGCCATTTCGGCCACCATCACGAACTGCGACACCACCATGGCCAGGAGCGCGAGCCGTGCCTTGGGGATCGCCAGAATCATCTTCACCGAGGTCAAGACAGGCGGCAGCCGTTCCTTGCTGCCCGCGGCCCGCACCCCGCCGGCAAGCACCAGTGGATCTGGACGAAGCCGAATCGAGGTGTTGACGGCGGCCAGGACGAACAGCGCTGCGGCAACGAACCAGGGGCCGGTGTACTTCTCGAACCCCATCGACTGTCCGATCGATTGGGCCGGACCGATGGTGAGAGGGCCGCCCACCGCGCCGAACGTCTGGGCGAAGACGATGCGGCCGATCGCCCGACTGCGTTCGTCAGGTTCGGCCAGGTCGGCCGCGGCATAACGGGCAAGCAGATTGGAAGCCTGTCCACTACCGAAGAGGAAGAGTCCGACGAGGAAGAAGGTGAGTGAACGGGCCTCCACTGCGAGCCCGGCGATCACAGCACCGACCAGCGCCGTTCCGTAACCCAGCTGGAGGCCGGGCCGACGCCCGTTCCGACGCATCCTGCGCGACAGCACCTGGACCGCGAACGCAGTTCCCGTCGTCGTGGTCGCCACCGAGATGCCGGCCCATCCCGAGCCGGTGTTCCCCAGCAGGTCGGTCACCACCAACGAGCCAACCGTCACCGACGACGCCAGCGCGGCGCCGCCCACGATCTGCCCGGTCGTCAGCGCCGATAGGACCTTGCGTTGGACGGCGGCCTTCTCCTCGGTGGAGAGCGACTGCGAAGGTTCGACTACCGGGGCCGTCATTGCCCGGACATTAGTACCTTCGCCTCCGGGCAGGCTCAATCGTTTCCGACGTGCTCTACTCCTCACATGCGACTTGGGCTTCTCACCTTGGGCGACCTCATCACTGATCCCATCAGCGGCCGCAGACACACCGCCGCCACGAGGCATCGGTCGATCATCGAACAGGCCGTGTTGGCCGAGGCCTGTGGCTTCTCGTCGGTCCATCTCGGCGAGCACCACTTCATGGAGTACGTCCTCTCGGCGCCACAGATCGTCCTGGCATCCATCGCCGAGCGAACCACGGCCCTCCGACTGTCGACGGGTGTCACCCTGGCCGCCAACCTCGACCCTGTACGTATCGCCGAGGACTACGCGACGCTCGACGCCGTCTCGGGTGGTCGGGCAGAGCCGGTTTTCGGCCGGGGCAACTTTTTTCCCTACGTCTTCACGGGGTTCGGCCAGGTCGACCAGGACGCAAGCGACCGTTTCGCCGAGAGTGTCGAACTGGTCCAGCGGCTCTGGTCCGAGGAGGCGGTCACCTGGACGGGGCAGTTCCGTTCGCCGTTGAACGAAGCGACCGTGTACCCGCGTCCGACTCAGGAGCCACCGCCGATGTGGATCGGCGGTGGCCTGTCGACGACCTCGGTCGACTTGGCGGCTCGGCTCGGCTGTCGCTTGATGCTGCCCACGGTCTTCGGACATTGGGGCCTGTACCGGCCGGCGGTCGAGCGCTACATCGAGCAATGGGAGGCGAACGGG
>JAQCHM010000193.1 GCA_027730885.1 Actinomycetota bacterium
TGGATCATCCGCGACGGAGGGAACGGAATCTCGCGCACGGGATCGGGGGCGCCGAGAGCAAGCGGCTTGAAGAAGTCTTTAGGGCTGCGCACGGGATCGACGGTACCGAACCGACTTGCGGTTGTACACCGTCAGGCCCGATCTCAGACGCTCCAGGTGGCCAGTCGGCTGATGAGGTCGTCGTGGAGTCCGACGGCGACCAGCAGCGCCAGGATCCCGAGCACCGTGGCCCCGAGCATGAGCATGAACGGTCGGACCGGGAAGAGCACCGGTGAGGGGAGCAGGTGCAGGACCCCGGCGAGGAGGAACAATGGAGCGAGCAACCCGATGAGATACGCAGCGAGCAGCGCGAGCCCCGAAATCGAGCGGGTGGGGAGGTCGGCGAGCAGCGCCGACAACTCGGGGCCAGGACAAGGCGCCCAGAGGGCGGCAAACGCGGCTCCGGCCAACGCTCCGCCGAAGCCGGAGACGATGTCGATGCGACGAAGGAAGGGCATCACCAGAGCGAAGATGGAGGCCGCGATGATCAGGGTCACGAGGGCCAGGCTGGGACGTTCGGTTCGGCCCGAGAGCAGAACCCACGAAGCGGCCAACGTTGCCGCAGCGAACCCGGCAACCGCGGGCGTCGACTCCTGGCGGGCGGCGAACGCGACCGCCAGCCCGGGGACGAGGAGCGCGAGCGCGCACGGCAGCAAGGCCGCGCCGAGTCCCTCGTACAGCAGATCGAGCAGCATCAGTGACCCGCCGGTCGGGTCATCGGAAGGTGCGGAATGACATCCTCGACGAATTCGGGGCCATCGAGCTCGTAGCCGAAACGCTCGTAGAAGGCACGGAGATGGCTCCGCGCGTCCAGGACGGTCACACCGGAACCGAACTGTGCCAGCGCACGGTGCAGGAGTTCGGGGGCCAACCCTTCGCCCCGACGATCGACGCGGGTGACCACTCGCCCGATCCGGGCGCCTGCAGGGTCGGCCAGCACTCGAACCGCCGAGGCCACGCCGTCCCCGTCGGAGGTCCAGAAGTGAGTTGTCGTGTCGAGGAGGTCGCGACCGTCGAGCTCGTGGTAAGGACAGTTCTGCTCGACGACGAAGATGTCCACCCGCAGACGCAGCAGGCTGTAGAGCCGGGCTGCAGTGAGTGCCGGCCCGACCGACGAGAGGATCTCGAGAGGTCCGCGCGGTGGCGGTTGCCGATCGGGCACCGCGCGATGCTACTTGGCTGGTGGGCCCGAGTCCGCCTAGATTTTGGAGATGGGGCCTCTCCACGGTGTGAAAGTCATTGAACTCGCTGGCATCGGACCGGGCCCGTTCTGCGCCATGATGCTGTCCGACATGGGGGCAGAGGTCATCCGGGTCGAGCGGTCAGCCGCAGTCGCGCCGGGCGATCCCGCCAATCCTCCCAAGGATGTGTTGGCCCGCGGCCGACGGTCCATCGGCGTCGATCTGAAGAACCCCGACGGGGTCGAAGTCCTGCTGAAGCTGGTTGAGCAGGCCGACATCATCATGGAAGGCTTCCGCCCGGGAGTCACCGAGCGCCTGGGCATCGGGCCCGAAGACTGCCTCGCCCGCAACCCGAAGATCGTCTACGGACGGATGACCGGCTGGGGTCAGGAGGGCCCGTACGCACTGGCCGCCGGCCATGACATCAACTACATCGCGCTGGCCGGTGCCCTCGGGCCGATCGGCCGTTACGGCGAGGCGCCGGTACCGCCGTTGAATCTGGTCGGTGATTTCGGCGGCGGCGGTATGTACCTCGCGTTCGGCCTGGTGTGCGGCCTTCTCGAGGCCCGCCAGTCGGGCAAGGGCCAGGTGGTCGACACCGCCATGGTCGACGGCGCTGCCAGCCTCATGAACATGTTCTGGGGTATGAAGGCCATGGGCATCTGGAACGACGAGCGCGGCACCAACATGCTCGACACCGGCTCCCATTTCTACGACGTCTACGAATGCGCCGATGGCGAGTTCATCTCGCTCGGCTCGATCGAACCGCAGTTCTACTCCGAGCTGCTCCGACTGTCCGGTCTCGGCGAACAGGCCGACTTGCCCCACCAGAACGACCGCGCCCAGTGGCCCGCCATGAAGGTCCGGGTCGGCGAGCTCATCAAGACCAAGACCCGCGACGAGTGGTCGGCCCTCATGGAGCACAGCGACGTCTGCTTCGCTCCCGTACTCTCGATGGACGAAGCGGTCACCCACCCTCACAACGTCGAGCGAGGGACGTTCATCGAGGTCGGCGGCATGACCCAAGCCGCTCCGGCGCCTCGCTTCAGCCGCACGTCACCCGAAGTCCAGGGACCCGCCTCGTACCCGGGTGCCGACACCGACAGTGTCCTCGCCGACTACGGTTACGACGCCGACACCATCGCGAAGCTTCGGGACGTCGGCGCCATCGCCTGAGTCCCCAGCCGGGCCGTCACGCTCGGAAGTCGGCGTCGGAGAAACCGTCCAGGTCGCCGGCGCCTCGAAAGACGTGGGAGTGGCCGTCGGACCGAACCAGAATGGCCGAACCGTTGAAGGTGCCGTCGGGGCCGGTGATCGAAAGATCGTAGGGTGCCTGGTCGACGGGATGGTGCCGCTCGGTCTGCACCACCAGCTCCCAGTCCAGAGCAGGGCTCTCTGGCCGGCGAACCACCAGCAGCTTGCCGCCGACCGCCGGGAAGGCCACTCCCGACGCGCTGACCTCGTCGACGAAATAGCTGCGGTGTTGCATCCGGTCGAGGGTAACTGGACGCTCACGCCGACTCCTAGCCTGTCGGGGTGAGCTTCCGGGACATCCACGCCACGTTCGCCTGGTTCGTGATGGTCAGCAACGGTATCGCCGGCCTGTGGGCACTGGCCGCCCACAACGTGCCGACGTTGCGCCACCGGTCCCTCTGGCCGTTCACCGCCGCAGCCCAGGTTTCGGTAGCCATTCAGGTCGTACTGGGCGTCGCCGCGCTGCGGCTCGACGGCAGGCAGGTGTCGAGCATCCACACGTTCTATGGCTTCGTCGCTCTGGCGTCGGTGGCAGTCATCTATAGCTATCTCCAGCAGCTCGAACCCCATCGCTATCTGCTGTACGGGTTCGGCGGACTCTTCGTCATGGGCCTCGCCATACGGGCGTTCTTTCTCGACGGACCCTGAAAAGGCAGGGGCGAGGGGGTCGGGCTCAGCTGGCGAGGCGCTCGGAGAGGGCGTCGAGTTGGGCCCTCAGCTCCTTGGGGAGACGATCGCCGAAGACCGCGTAGTGCTCACGAATGAGGTCCAGCTCGGCCTGCCACGACGCGTTGTCGACTTCGAGCAGCTTGGCCATCGTGAGGTCGTCGACCTCGTGCTCGATGCCGGTGCGGTCGATGGCGCCGACGGTGGGCACCATGCCGATGGCGGTCTCCTTGGCATCACCCTCACCGTTGACCCGTTCGACGACCCACTTCAGCACCCGGCTGTTGTCGCCGAAGCCGGGCCACATGAAGCGGCCGTTGTCGTCGCGGCGGAACCAGTTGACCCAGAACAACTTGGGCAGCTTGTCGGCCGAGGTGGCCTTACCGATCTTCAGCCAGTGGCTGAAGTAGTCGGCCATGTTGTAGCCGCAGAAGGGCAGCATGGCGAACGGGTCGAAGCGAACCTCGCCCACGGTTCCGGCTGCTGCCGCCGTCTTCTCCGAACTCATGATGGAGCCGAGGAACACGCCGTTCTGCCAGTCCTTGGCCTCGGTGACGAGGGGGACGTTGGTCGCACGACGACCGCCGAAGAGGATGGCCGAGATGGGGACCCCCTTGGGATCCTGCCACTCGGGGGCCATCGAAGGGCACTGGGCCGCGGGGGCGGTGAACCGGGCGTTGGGGTGCGCCGCCGGGGTCGACGACTCCGGCGTCCACATCTGACCCTTCCAGTCGGTGAGACGGGCCGGCTTCTCGTCGGTCATCTCCTCCCACCAGACGTCGCCGTTCTCGGTGAGTGCGACGTTGGTGAACACGCAGTTGCCGTCCAGCGTGGCCATCGCGTTGGGGTTGGTCTTCATCGATGTGCCGGGAGCAACGCCGAAGAAACCGAATTCGGGGTTGATGGCGTAGAGCTGACCGTCCTCGCCGAACTTCATCCAGGCGATGTCGTCTCCGACGGTCTCGACCTCCCAACCCGGAAGGCTGGGGATCAACATGGCCATGTTGGTCTTGCCGCATGCCGACGGGAACGCCGCGGCGATGTACTTCTTCTCGCCCTGGGGCGGGGTGACTCCGATGATGAGCATGTGCTCGGCCAGCCAGCCGTCGTCGCGTGCCATGGTCGAAGCAATCCGAAGGGCGAAGCACTTCTTGCCGAGCAGCGCGTTGCCGCCGTAGCCGGAGCCGTAGCTCCAGATCTCCTTGGTCTGCGGGAAGTGGACGATGTACTTGTTCTCACCGTCACACGGCCACGCAACCTCGGCGCGCCCGTCGACCAGCGGGTAGCCGACCGAGTGCAGGCATGGAACGAAGTCACCGTTGCCCAGGGCCTCGAGCGCGCCTGCGCCCATTCGGGTCATGGTGCGCATCGACGCTGCGACGTATGCGGAGTCGGTGAGCTGGACGCCGATGTGGGCGATCGGCGATCCGAGGGGACCCATGGAGAAGGGCACGACGTACATGGTGCGGCCGCGCATGGACCCGGTGAAGAGCCGGAGCATCTCCGCCTTCATCTCGGCCGGCTCGCGCCAGTGGTTGGTCGGGCCGACTTCCTCGGGCGTGGGCGTGCAGATGAACGTGCGTTCCTCGACCCGGGCCACGTCGGCAGGATCGGACAGTGCCAGATAGCTGTTGGGCCGCTTGGCCTCGTTCAGCTTCTTGAACGTGCCGGTGGCAACGAGTTCCTCGGCCAACCGGTTGTATTCGTCTTCACTTCCGTCGCACCAATAAATGTCCTTCGGCTGGAAAACCTCCGACCATTCGGACACCCAACTCAGAAGCCTCTGGTTCGTGGTTGGTGCATTCACTGTAAAGATGTTCGTTGTCACAGCATTCAGTGCCATTCTGACCCTTCCGACGTCGTTGTCGCTGAGCCGAGCCCACCCCTGGGCTCGTTGAGAATGGCGAGGCGATCTGGTCCCCCGGTGCTTGCCCCGCCTAGGACTCCAACCAGCTTGGAGTACCCATGTCGACCTCTGAACCGAGCCGGATCGAAGATGCCTGTTCGGATTCGTCGAGGTCGAAGATCACGCGCTGCCCTGGCCGAAGCATGCGGAACACCGAACCGACCAATGCGTTTGGTGCCAGATCGAACTCGGCGAGGTCGGTGTCGCGAAGCACGACGCCGTCCTGTGTTGCCGGGTTGTAGGCCTTGATCACGCCTTGCACGATTTGGGATCTCCGGAGTCTCGATGTCGGCGAACGAGTGGGTTGTCAGCGTATGGCATCGATCGGCCGAAGAGAAGTCGAGTTGAGTAGAATCGTTGGCGCCTATGGGTCCGATCAACTCTGCATATGACCCGCCCCCATCTGACCAGCCTGCCGGTCTGAGACTGCGGGACCTGGATGGGCTCCCGGTCAGCCGTCTCAACGGTGTGGGGGAGAAGAAGGGCAAGGCGCTGGCGGCCGCCGAGATCAACACGGTGCTCGACTTGGTCACCCGCTACCCGCGTCGATACCTCGATCGGACTCGGGAGCGTCGCATCAGCGAGATGGTCGAGGGCGAGGAGGCCATGGCCTTGGTGACGGTGGTGCGGTCCTCGTCGCGACGGGTCAAGGGCGGACGGGTCATGGTCAACGTCGTCGTCACCGACGGCGCGTCGAACCTCGAGTTGACCTTCTTCAACCAGGGGTGGCGAGAGCGCCAGCTGTCGGAAGGCAAAGAGGCCGTCGTCTTCGGCAAGATCACCCTCTTCCGGGGCAAGCGACAGATGGCCAATCCTGTCGTCGATCTCGTCGGCGACAAGACGGGTCGCATCATCCCCATCTACCCGCAGTCCGAGAAGTCCGGCCTCAACACGTGGGACCTGGCCGAGTTCATCGCCGAAGCGCTGCGACGCACCCTGCGTCCTACCGGCCGCGGGTTGGTCGACCCGCTGCCCGAAGAGCTCCTCGATCGCTTCGACTTCGTCGACCGCGGTGCCGCGCTGTCGGGAATCCACGCGCCCGAATCGATGGCCGAGGCGTCCGCGGCCCGCCGGCGACTCGTGTTCGACGAAGTCTTCCGAATGCAGCTGGCACTCGTGATGCGCAAACGTCATCTCGAAGCGACCGAGGTCGGTCTGGAGCACGTGGTCGAGGGTCCACTGGTCCGTCGCTTCCGGGAGCGATTGCCGTTCCTGCTGACCGGCGCCCAGCAGCGGGCCATCGCCGAAATCTCGACCGACCTCCAACGCGCCGTGCCGATGCACCGGCTGCTGCAGGGCGATGTCGGAGCGGGCAAGACCCTGGTCGCGGTTGCCACGATGCTCGCGGCGGTGGACGGTGGCCACCAGGCGGCACTCATGGCACCGACCGAAGTGTTGGCCGAGCAGCACTTCAGCGGCATACGTCGGCTCCTCGGCGGGCTCACCGTCGAGGACAGCGGGAATCTCCTCGGCAGCCGACCGGTCAGCGTCGAGTTGCTC
>JAQCHM010000194.1 GCA_027730885.1 Actinomycetota bacterium
CGGTCCGAGCACAGGTGTGTGCGACCCAACATGCACTGTTTGCAACTGCCGCAGAACATGGAGGTGCAGGCAATGACGTGGTCTCCTACCTTGACCGATCGAACGTCGGAGCCGACGGCCTCTACGACGCCCGCCGGTTCGTGACCGGGGACGGTTGGAGTAGGCCCGCCAATAGATCCCTGCATGAAGTGCAGGTCGCTGTGGCAGACCCCGCACGCCACCGTGCGGATCAGCACTTCGTTGTGAGCGGGATGGTCGACGTCGATGGTCTCGACGCTGAGTGATCCACCGATCTCGCGAATGATTGCGGCGCGGGCTTTCATTTCGTTCCTGCTTTCCTGTTGGTCGGTCTGATGGGTTGGGGTCGGCTGCTGTCAGCGTCCGGTGAACTTCGGTTCGCGCTTCTCCTGGAACGCCTTCGCGGCCTCGGTGGCATCGCGCGAACGCATCGTTGCTCCCTCCATCGCGAGAGATAGCGGAAGAATCTGGGCCGAGACCGAGCGAAGCCAGTTGTTGATCGGGACCTTCGAGGCGGCGATGGCCAGACCGGGGCCGGCGGCCAATCGGTCAGCGATGGCAAGGGCTTCGTCCATCAGCTTGTCGTCGTCGACGACGAAGTTGACGAGGCCGAGGCGCTCCGCTTCCTCGGCCGGGATCCGGTCGCCGGTCATGAGGTAGTACTTGGCTCGGTTGACGCCCATGAGGAACGGCCAGATGACCTGACCCCCGTCCCCGGCGCCGATCCCCAACTTGACGTGGGTGTCGGCGAAGGTCGCCGAACGGCCGGCGACGACGATGTCGCAGAGCAGGGCAACGGTGGCTCCCAGACCCATGGCGTAGCCGTTGACGGCCGAGATGATCGGGATGTGGGCCTCGAGCAGATGGTCGACGATCATCCTCGCTTCCTCGAGCGTGATCTTGTGCGTCGTGTCCGCGCCCGCACTGAAGTCGCCTCCGGCGCTGAACGCCCGACCGGCACCGGTGATGACCAGCACCTTGACCTCGGAGTCGTCATCGGCGTCCCTCGTCACGGTCGACAACTCGTGGTGCATGTCGCCGTTCACCGCGTTGAGGCGGTCCGCCCGATTGAGGGTGGCAACGGCGACACCGTTGGGGCGTTTCTCGATGGCGATGGTGGTGTAGTTGTCCTGCAACAGTGGCATGCGGTCTCCCTTGTCTTTGTCGTGGTGTTTGTCGTGATGTTGGGTGTGGCTGTCACCAGGTGTCGATGGGGTGCTTCTTGGCCGCTCGGTCAAGGCGGCGTGGCATACCCTCGAGCAGCCGGATGATGTTGCGCCGTGTTGCTCCGGGCGCGATGACGTCGTCGTAGGCATCCTGATATCGGACTGCCGCGTAGCCGTCGTTGTTGCCGAGTTCGGTGGACGGCCACGCAACCCAGAACACCGGGACGCTGCGACCGCTGCCGAGCCCGCCCAGGATCGCCGGACCGAGCCCTCCGCCTCGACGAACCTGCACCGCGAAGAGGGGAACGGTGCGGTGATGGTGGGCTAGCACCGCCCGTGTGTGCCACCGGTTGACGCCCGGTTGCGTGGAGGTCTCGCCGTCGTCTCCTCCCCGGCGGACGACGGTTCCCGGCGTATCGATGAGCGAGAGGATCGGGTATTCATAGGCGTCGCACAGCTCGACCATCCGCCCGGCCTTGGTCGCGGCGTCCTCGGTGATCGCGCCGTCGTCGACGGCGGGCTGACTGGTGATGATGCCGATCGACCGTCCCTTCATCCTGCCCATGCCGGTGATGACCGATGGGGCGAACTTCGGTCGGAGTTCGAAGAAGCTCTCGTCGTCGACGATGCCATCGATGACGGCGCGCATGTCATAGGACCCGGTGGCGGAAACGACGTCGGCCAACTTCGACGCAGTCGGACTGGGCTGCCCGGACGGTGCGTCCCGGTAGAAGGCGAGGTAGCGGCGGGCGGCAGCGATCGCTTCGACCTCATCGGTGACCAGCAGATCGATCCCTCCGGTGCGCTCATGCATCTCGACCCCGGCCAACTGGTTGGCAGTGAGGCTGAGGCCGAGCGCGGCCTCGACCATGGGCGGGCCGCCCATGCCGATGGACGAACCGCCGGTGGCGATGACGAAGTCGGAGAAACCCGCCAGGCTGGCGTGCCCCGCGAAGGCCGGACCCGAAACGATGGCAATCGTCGGCACCCACCCCGAGAGTTCCGCGACTCCGTCGAACAGCCCGAACCGACCGAACGGGCCGTTCAGCTCGAGGTGGCCGAGCCCGGTGCGTGGGTGGCGGGCCCGGCTCCCTCCTCCGTCGACGAAGAACACGACCGGCCACCGATGCTGATGGGACAGAGCGAACAGACGCTCGAGGCGAGCAGCCCCGTAACCACCGCCGCGGTCGGTAAAGTCGGTGGAGGATGCGATGACCGTCTGGCCTGCGATGGTGCCCACGAAGTCGATGCCGCCCGCCTCGGGGACCCATTCGCCCTCTGAGGTCACCGCCGCGATGCTGCCGTACTCGACGCCGAGGTCCTCGCCCGCCTCGTCATGAGCGTCTCGGTCGAGCAGCAGCGAGAGTCGTTCCCGGGCCGTGAGCTTTCCCGTCTGATGCACCCGGGCCACAGCGTCGGGCCGGGAGGCGTCGAGTTGTGATGCCTTGGCCGCAGCCAGTCGTCGAACGGGGTCGGTCGTCATCGCAGATCGATCGGGTGCTTCTTCACATCGGGGAAGACGCGGGGTAGGAGCTCGAGGACCGCGATAATGCGGGCGCGAGTCTCGGCCGGATCGATCACGTCGTCGAAGGAGAAGGTGCGGGCAGCCGACACACCCGAGGCCGGTTCTCGCATCTCCTCGGCGTAGGCGTCGCGTATCGCGCGCGCTTCTTCGGGTGTAGCTGCGGCCTTGATTTCCTTCCGCTTCACGAGGAAGGCTGCTCCCTCCAGCGACATGCCGCCCGACTCGACCGACGGCCAGGCCAACCGGAGTTCGGGCGTGATCCGAGACGATCCCCATCCAGACATGGCGTATGGCCCCAGGCCGTAGGCTTTGCGCAACTGGACCGAGCACAACGGCACCGTGCGATGGTGCAGCGCGGCGAGTGGCCGTGCATGGTGGCGGGCAATCCCGTCGCGTTCGGCGTCGGGGCCGACCATGTAGCCGGGATTGTCGACAAGGGACACGAGCGGGAGTTCGTAGGCGTCGCACAGTTCGACGAATCGCGCTGCTTTGTCGGCCGCGGCCGCGTCGATGGCACCCGCTACCGGCGAAATCGGTTGGTTCGCGAACACGCCGATGGGTCGGCCGCCGAGGCAGGCGAAGGCGGTGATCATCGAGGGACCCCACCCCGTCCCGAGCTCGAACACGGTGTCGTGATCGACCAAGGCGTCGATGATCCGGCGAACGTCGTACGCCTGGCGACGATCGTCAGGAATGAAGTCGGCGATCCGGTCGTGGCCGGGTGACGGCTGCCCGTCGCCGAGGCCGTCGGCCCAGAAGCTGAGATAGTCGGCGGCTGCCGCAATGGCATCGGCCTCGGTGTCGACGAGGACGTCGACGGAGCCATCGGCTGCGAGTTCCCCGACGGATTGCGTGAAGAGCTCTCCGCCATGTCGGGCGCCGAGAGACGATCCGCGGACCGCGATGACCGCGTCACAGAGCATCGCCAGCCCCGCGTTGCCGTCGACGGCTTGCCCGCTCAGAATCGCCACGGTCGGTGCCCAACCTGACAGTTCGGCCAGTCCCTCAAAGACGTCCCACGTGCCCCGGGAATAGACCACGATCGGAGGGAGCATCGCCGGCATGGACGGGCGGGCACCTTGCCCATCCACGAAGATGACGACAGGCCAGCGGTGGCGCACGGCGAGGTAGAGCAGACGCACCAACTTGCGCATGTTTCGATCGGTCTGGGTGCCGTCGCGGACTGATTCGTCGTAGGAGGCGACAAGGGTCGGGCGTCCGTCGACGCGCCCCAATCCCGCCACCAACCCATCGGAGTGGGCGTCGTCATCGACCCTGGACGTCTCGCCGGCCAGCATGCCGTACTCCACGAACGAGCCGGCATCGAGGAGGGCGAGGACCCGCTCCCGGGCTAGCTGGCTTCGGGAGGGATCGAGGACACGCGCCCTGGCCTCATGGATTTCCTGCAGTTGCTGTTGATCCATCAGGCCAGGCTCGCTCAGCCTTGGGGAATCTTGTACAGCCGCGCCGCGTTGTCACGCAGGATCTTGGCTTGGACCTCAGGGGTCAGATCGGCGATCGCTTCGCGCACCCGCTGGTTGCTCGATGGGTAGAGGCAGGTCGGGTGGGGGAAGTCGGTTTCGAACATGATGCGGTCGGCGCCGAGATGGTCGATGGACGGGCCGAGCGTCTTGCTCTCGAACCAGAAGCACCCGTAGAACTGACGCTTGAAGTATTCCGAGGGCTTCATGGAGAGGTGCGACAGGTGCTCGGGCGCGGTCTCGCCGCACTGGTAGTCGAGGGCGTCGAGCAGGAAGGGAATCCAACCAATGCCGCTCTCGACCGACACGAAGTTCAGGTTCGGGTATCGCTCGGGAACGTCGCTCACGAGCAGGTTGACCATCCAGCGTAGCTGACCGAGGAAGATGGCCGCTCCTCCGAGCGAGATCTTTACGTCGCCGCTCCACGTGTCGTACGGGACGCTGCCCGACCAGTTGATGTCGCCTTCGGACGCTCCGATGTGGAAGTTGATGGGCATCTCGAGCGCCTCGCACACCTCCCAGAAGGGGCGCCATTCGGGTTGGGCGAAGTTCGGCATGCCCGAGTCGTGGGGGTTCGAGCACATCACGATGCCGCGAGCGCCGCTGGACTTCATCCGGTCGACCTCGGCGACGCACGCATCGATGTCCCACCAAGGAACGAGGGCCATCGGCAGAATCCGGTCGCCGGACCGTGACTGGAGGTCAGCCATCCAGTCGTTGTAGATCTCGACGCAGGCGATGCGAAGCGCCCGGTCCTCGATCTTGAGGAAGTTCTGGTTCCCGAACCCGCCGACGTTCGGGTACACGATGCCGTGACTGATGTTGAACGAATCCATGAGGTCGAGGCGGGCCTGGCAGTCATAGGACGCCGCGTGCACCATGTCGATGTCGGCCTTGAGGAACCGGAGGCCGAGCATCTTCTCGCCGTCGGGCAGGATGGCGCTGACCGCCGAATCGCCGGCCAACGGGATGTCGCCGTTGACCACCCACTTCTTGCGGCCCTTGATGTCCTTGACCTGGGGCACGAGGTCCCGGTACTTCGCAGGAGCCAGCGACGTCCACAGGTCGTGGGGCTCGCTCCAATGGGTGTCACTGTCGATGATCTTGATGTCATCGCTGATCTTCACGTTCTCGATGATGCTCATGGTCAGATCTCCTGTTTGTACAGTTTCCCCCGGCCCTACCTGGCCGCTGGTCCTTCAAAAGCCTAACCTCCATCGCGCAGCCAGACCGAACCAGTCAGCAGAGATTGCGAAGGAGCGGGCCCGTGCCTGTGGAGATGATCGGATGGATCGCACCGCAAGTGTCATCGGAGTTGATCAGACCCACCGGCCCCATCTTCAGCGCCGACGTTGTCGCCGAGACGGCGCGGATCCACGAGGCGGCCGATTTCGACCGAGTCCTGATCGGGTACTTCTCCAACGCGCCCGACGGTTTCCTCATCGGAGCCCATGCTGCGTCGGTCACCCATCGGCTGCAGTTCCTCCTCGCCCATCGCCCCGGGTTCGTGGCGCCGACGGTCGCAGCTCGCAAGCTGGCAACCCTGGACCAGTTGACCGGCGGCCGCTTGGCCGTGCACCTGATCGCCGGCGGGAGTGACGCCGACCAGGCCAAGGATGGCGATCACGTCGACCACGCCGGCCGCTACCGCCGCACCGACGAGTACGCCGGGGTCCTGCGGCGGACGTGGACCGAGACCAGGGCCTTCGATCACCAAGGCGAGTTCTACGACATCAGCCGGGCCCACTCCGACATCCAATGCTTGCAGGTGCCCCACCTGCCGGTCTATGGAGGAGGAGGAAGCGACGCCGCCATCGACGCGCTCGCTCCCCATGTCGATGTGTTCATGTTGTGGGGCGAGCCCCTGGCCGAGACCGAGGCCTTCATGCAGCGAGTGCGGACGGTCGCCGCAAGGCACGGGCGCCGCCCGACCTTCTCCCTGTCGACTCGGCCCATCATCGCTGCAACCGACGAGCTGGCTTGGGAGCGCGCTCATCAGATCCTCGAAGGCGTCGAGGCCCGCCTCGCCGGTAGACCGCCGAAGGCCCCCGACAACGAGGCCAGCAAACGACTGTTGGTCTCAGCCGATGCGGGAGAGGTGCACGACACCTGCCTGTGGACTCGACTGGCCGTCGCCACTGGAGCCCCTGGGAACTCGACGGCGTTGGTCGGATCTCCCGAGACCGTGGCCACTTCCCTCGTCCGCTACTACGAGCTGGGAGCAACCAGCCTCTTGATCCGCGGCTACGACCCCCTACCCGATGCCGAACAGTACGGACGCGAACTCATCCCGTTGGTGCGAGCCAAAGTCGCCGCCCTCGACGCAACCCCCTGACTTCTCGTTCTGCCGGATCA
>JAQCHM010000195.1 GCA_027730885.1 Actinomycetota bacterium
GATCAATATGACCCATCGTCCCCACATTCACGTGAGGCTTATTACGCTCAAACTTTGCTTTACCCATGGTGTTGTCTCCTCAAGCGGGATTTGAACGGCGGCTAACCGAGCTAGGTTCTGAAATTCTCGCAGTAGCGACGGACGGACTTGAACCGACGACCTCTCGATTATGAGTCGAGCGCTCTCACCAACTGAGCTACGTCGCCATGACCAGCTGAACTGGACCTGACTGGACTGTCCCGATGGACTGCGAGCCTCCTGAGAGAATCGAACTCTCGACCTTTTCCTTACCATGGAAACGCTCTGCCGACTGAGCTAAGGAGGCAGGGCCCCGAAAGGCCAAGACAGAAGTCTGCCACGACGTCGCACCGTCCCCAACCATCGGGCCGAGAATCTCAATGGCTGCTCGAACGTGCTCGGCGACCGCACACGTGGCAATCTTCGGCGGTGAACACCGAACCCTCGAACTTCGACGAATCCACCCGCCCGGCGCCAGGCGAAGTGACCGTCGCCGGAAACTGTGACGATCGCTTCACGAGCGTCAGGGACGCATTCGCGACAAACTTCTCCGAACACCAGGACGTCGGCGCGTCGGCCGCCGTCGTGATGGACGGCGACCTGGTCGTCGATCTCTGGGGCGGCCACCAGGACGAAGCACGAACGGTGCCCTGGCGGGCCGACAATATCATCAACGTCTACTCGACCACCAAGACCATGAGCTGCCTCTCGTTGCTGGTGCTTGCCAGCCGCGGTCTGGTGGATGTCGACACACCGGTCGCCAACTATTGGCCGGAGTTCGCCCAGAACGGCAAGGAGTCGGTCCTGGTCCGACACATCCTGTCGCACACCGCTGGGGTCCCCGCCTGGGACCGACGCATCGAGGGCGACGACCTCTACGACTGGGATCTGATCACCGGCCTGCTGGCCGAGCAGGCACCGTGGTGGGAGCCAGGTTCCAAGTCCGGCTATCACGCCATCACCCAGGGCAACCTCGTCGGCGAAGTAGTCCGGCGAGTCGACGGTCGGTCGGTGGGCCGGTTCTTCGCCGAAGAGATCGCCGGACCAACAGGAGCCGACTTCCACATCGGTACCGGCCCGGAGCACGACGACAGGGTGGCGCCGGTGATCCCCGCTCCACCGCTCCAGTTCGGCAGCGCCGACGGATCGGTGGCGCTCGACGCGTCCTCCATCCCCTACCGCGCCGCCAACCCCCGCCTCAACGCAGAGCAGTCCTGGGAGATCCCGTGGCGGCGAGCCGAGATTCCGGCCGCCGGCGGGCACGGCAACGCCCGAGGCATCGCCTTGGCCCAGGCGGCGGTGTCACACGGCGGCGCCTTTCGCGGCGTCGAGCTGCTGAGCACCGAGATCATCGACCGGATCTTCGACGTCCAGGCCGCGGGTCGAGACCTCGTTCTGGGCATCGGCGTCACCTTCGGCGTGGGTTACGGCCTCAACTCTCCCCGCAACCCCATCAGCCCCAACGCCAGGGTCTGTTACTGGGGAGGCTGGGGAGGGTCGCTGGTCGTCAACGACGTCGACGCCGGTTTCACCTTCGCCTACGTGATGAACCGCATGGGCGAGGGAACTGTCGGCGACGATCGGGCGCACAACCTGCTACGAGCGATCTACGCCTCGCTGGGCGCCTGAACGAAGGGCGCCGATCGCCACCGCTCGCCACCTACGATCTGTCCCGTGGACATCCGAACCGCCACGCTCGCCGACACCTCGGCCATCCTGGCCATCTACAACCGCGAGGTCCTGGAGATGGTGACGACCCTCGATCTGGTGCCCCGGACCGTGGCCGAACAAGAGACATACATCACGAGCCGCACCGGTGGTCTGGCTGTCCTGGTCGCCGAGACGGGTGAGGATCCATCGGCCATCACCGGCTTCGGCAGTCTCAGCTTCTACCGCGACCGGCCCGGCTACCGGACATCGGTGGAGAACTCGGTTTACGTTCACCGCGATCACCATCGATCAGGCGTCGGGAGTCTGCTGCTCTCGGGCATCATCGAACAGGCCAGGGCGCACGGTTTCCACGCGATCTTCGCTCGCATCGTGGACGGTCAAGAGCCCAGCGTGAACCTGCACCGGCGCCACGGCTACGAGGTCATTGGTATCGAACGCGAAGTCGGCCGCAAATTCGGCCAATGGCGCAACGTCGCCCTCATGCAGCTACTGCTCTGACGGCGGGCATTGGCTTGTCGTGGGCCGGGTAGGATTTGAACCTACGTAGGCGATGCCGGCGGATTTACAGTCCGCTCCCTTTGGCCACTCGGGCACCGACCCTGGACCAGACGAGGTTAGCGGCTTGCCCACGGGATGCCGCGCGAGTTGATCGTTTCCAGTTGGTAGTTTCTAGTGATGCCGACGTTCGACATCGTCTCCGAGATCAACATGCAAGAGGTCAAGAACGCGGTGGACCAGGCATCGCGTGAGATCGGCACCCGATTCGATTTCAAGGACACCAACTCCTCGATCGACCTCGACGAGAAGGGCATGGTCCTGACGCTCGAAACGGCGAGCGAGGACCGCATGATCGCCCTGCGCCAACTGCTCGACGAGAAGCTGATCAAGCGCAGCGTTTCGCTCAAGACGCTCGACCCCGGCAAGGTCGAGGAGGCCTCGGGCGGGCGGGCTCGGCTCAAGATCACGCTCAAGGCCGGCGTCTCGTCGGACATGGCCAAGAAGATCAACATCGCGATCAAGGACATGAAGCTGAAGGGCGTCCAGTCCCAAACGCAGGGCGACCAGGTTCGGGTCACGGGCAAGAAGCGAGACGAGCTCCAGGCCGTCATCGCCTCCCTGAAGGAGGCCGACCTCGATCTCCCACTCCAGTTCCAGAACTTCCGCGACTGATCAGAAAGCTGTGCTGATCAGAAAGCCTCGCGCCATTCGCCGGAACGGAGGCGGGCCACCCGCTCCTCGGCCGGGGGGTGGGTCGTGAACAGGTTGGTGAAGTTCCGAGTGCGGCCCGCCAGTGGGTTCACGATGTAGTTGCTCGCCTGCGCCGGCTCGACGTGGGAGGGTATGCGGACCGAATAGCCGTGCAACTTCTCGAGGGCTCGGGCGAGCGGCTCGCCGTCACCAATGAGACGAGCCGCCGTACGGTCCGCCTCGTACTCACGGCTCCGGCTGATGGCCATCTGAATGAGGCCTGCGGCGATCGGGGCGAAGATGATCATCGCGATGCCGGCCAAGGGGTTGCCGCCTTCTCGATCATCGCGTCCCCCGCCGCCGAACATCGCGCCCCACATGGCCATGCGAGCAGCGAAGGTGATCACTGTGGCGACCACGGCGGCCACCGAACCGATGAGGATGTCCCGATTGCGAACGTGGGCGAGCTCGTGGGCCAACACTCCACGGATCTCCTCCCACGACAGAGTCCGCAGCAGGCCTTCGGTGACACACACCGCAGCGTGGCTGGGGTTGCGTCCGGTGGCGAACGCATTGGGCTGCTGTTCGGCCGAGACGTAGAGCCGCGGCATGGGGAGCTCGGCCCGCTGGGTGAGCTCACGCATGATCGCGTAGTACTCGGGAAGCTGCTGTTCTGTGACCTCTTGGGCTCGGGCCGAGCGAATGGCGAGGGTGTCGCTCTTCCAGTACGAGAAGCCGGTGAGGGCCAAGGCCATGACGAAGCCGAGGATCAGGCCACTGCTACCACCCAGCGCCGCTCCGACCGCCATGACCAACGCGCCCAAGGTGGCGAGCAGCACTGCTGTTTTGAAACCGTTCTTCATGCTCGCTCCAACGCATCGTTGTCGACAGTCGTTCCCGCCGAGCCGAAATTGCGGCGACGGATTCGGTACCGTTCCCGAGTGTGCCGACCCTCGTCTGTTTCCACGCCCATCCCGACGACGAGGCCACGAGCACCGGCGGCACCATCGCCCGGGCCAAGGCCGAGGGCCACCGTGTCGTCGTCGTCATCGCCACCGACGGAAGGTGCGGCGAGACACCGCCCGACCTGGGCGAGAACGAGAGCCTGGTCGATCGACGCCGCGTCGAGGCCGACAAGGCTGCCGTCGTGCTGGGCACCGACCGCGTGGTCTTCCTCGGCTACGAGGACTCCGGCATGACGGGCTGGGAACAGAACGCCAATCCCGCCGCTTTCTGCCAGGCTGACATCGATCAGGGCGCGGCACTCCTCGCCGAGATCCTCCGCGAAGAGCGGGCCGATGTCCTGACGGTGTATGACTGGCACGGCAACTACGGGCATCCTGACCACATCCAGGTGCACCGCGTCGGCATCCGAGCCGCCGAGCTGGCCGGGGTCGACGAGGTGTTCGAGGCCACGATGAACCGCGACGCCATGCGTCGGTTGTTCGAGGCGGCCAAAGCCGCGAGCGACCCGATCAACCCGAACGCGGAGGAGCCCGGCGGCGAGGACTGGGACGTGGACGGACCGGCTGACGATGGCAACCCGGTCGGCACCCCGGAGACCGAAATCACGCACTCCGTCGATGTCAGGCCCTGGGTGATGCTGAAACGAGAGGCGCTGCGGGCCCACGCCAGCCAAGTCGGCGAAGCGTCGTTCTTCCTGCAGATGCCAGACGAGATGTTCAGCGAGGCCTTCGGAACCGAGTGGTTCGTCCGCCGCAACGACAACGGTCGCCCGAGTACCAACTGGCTCTTCGAGTCGTGAGCCGCCGAAGGGCGTTGCCCACATCTCGGCCTGCTTGCGCCGACTCGGCGACCAGGGGAGGATGCAGCCATGGCCTCACCCCGACTCGAGATCGTCCTCCAGATCGTCGCCGCTTGGCGATCCCATGACATCGACACCGTCGTCGGCCACCTGGCCGACGACGTCGAATGGCACTACCACGTGGGCTCCCGACCGATCATCGGAGTCGTCGGCGTCCGCAAGACCCTCGATCGGCTGGCCGGACACCAACTCGACGTCGCCTGGCAGATCGTGCGGGCGGCCGAGGGCGAGGACGCGGTGATGGTCGAGGGAACCGATTACTACCGCACCCCGGCAGGTGTTCGGGTTCGGGTGCCGTACATGGGGGTCTTCCAGTTCGGCGACCCGGAATCGAATCGTGTCACCGCGTGGCGGGACTACGTCGACTTGGCGTTGATGCAGTCGGCCGAAGCGGCCGAGCCCCAGGACCCGTGGATCACCTCGCTGGTCGAGCGTCCCGGCTTGCTCTGAGCACGCGCGCCGAGGTACCTACCCGTTGGCCGACCAACCCACCAGCTGGGTGATGTCGATGCGAAGGACGGGACCGTCGGGGCGTCGCTGTCGGTACTGCTGATACTTGGCGACGAGCGCGTCGACCGCTTCGTCCGATTCGACGCCTGGAGCCAGCTCCGTGGCGTCGCCGCGCATTCGAACCCACCAGAGCGCTGCCCAATCGTCGGTATACCAGTCGATCAGAACGGTGACCGCCGGGTCGGCCGCGATGTTGGCGAGACGTTGGAGCCGGGTCGAGCGCTTCGGCTTGTGATCGACGGCACTGACCAGAGATCCGAACTCCCCGCCTGGCATCCAGGCGAAGACGAACGGGACGAGGTCGATGGTCCCGTCGGGACGACGAGTGGCGAGCCGGGCTACGTCGGCGGCGATCACCCGAGCGAGCCAGCCATCGGAGGCTCCCGAAGACGTCAGCGCCGTCAGTCTTCCTCGCGACCCTGCGCCCGCTCGGCGATCTCGGCGACCACGCCGGGATCAGCCAAGGTGGTTGTGTCGCCGAGGCTGCGGCCGTTGGCCACATCGCTCAGGAGACGACGCATGATCTTGCCTGAGCGGGTCTTGGGAAGGTCGGGCACGATGATCACGGTCTTGGGACGAGCGATCTTGCCGAGCTTCACCCCGACGTGTTCGCGGATTTCGTCGCCGAGAGCGGCTGACGCCTCGAACTCCCCCCTGAGAATGACGTAACCCACGATGGCCTGACCGGTGATCTCGTCATTGGCACCGACCACCGCGGCTTCGGCGACCGCGTGATGATCGACCAAGGCCGACTCGACCTCGGTGGTGGAGATGCGATGACCGGACACGTTCATGACGTCGTCGACCCGGCCGAGCAACCACACGTATCCCTCGTTGTCGAGCTTGGCCCCGTCGCCGGCAAAGTACCGACCCTCGAAACGACTCCAGTAGGTGTCTCGATAACGGTCGGGATCGCCCCAGATACCGCGCAGCATGCCAGGCCAAGGGCGGGTGATGGTGAGGTAGCCGCCGCCGACGGGCACCGGTTGACCGGCGTCGTCGACCAGTTCGGCGAAGACGCCGGGAATGGTGCGACAGGCGGATCCCGGCTTGGTGGTGGTGACGCCGGGCAACGGCGTGATCATGTGGCCGCCGGTCTCGGTCTGCCACCAAGTGTCGACGATGGGTCGGCTCGAGCCACCGATGTGCTCGTGGTACCACATCCAAGCCTCAGGGTTGATGGGCTCACCGACCGAGCCCAGGACCCGGAGTGACGAGAGATCGTGCTTCGCCGGCTCCTGGGCGCCCCACCGCATGAACATACGAATGGCCGTGGGCGCGGTGTAGAGCTGGGTGACGCCGTACCGCTCGACGATGTCCCACAAAC
>JAQCHM010000196.1 GCA_027730885.1 Actinomycetota bacterium
ATGCGAATACCACCTACGGTGGGGCAACGGAGTTGCAGAACGGGGGTGCGGGGTGAGGGTCTTGCAATCTGCGCCATGACGGCCTCGGCCAGAACGCCGCCTTGTTAGCACCTGCGCGCGTCACCCGTCCGTCAGAGCGATGAGCCCGGCGGGCCTTTGATCCTCACAGCGTCGACCGGAGACGGCCCGCGGCCTCGACCATCGCCCGTAGCAGCTGGCCGGCCTCGTCCCGTCGGAGGTACTTGAGGCCACAGTCCGGGCCCAGCGTCAGTCGGTCGGGGCCGATGTGCCTGAGCGCAGCCTGGGCTCGCTCGGCGATGACATCGGCCGTGTTGCTCGCCCGGTCGTTGAGATCGATCACGCCGAGGATGATTCGCTTGTTCGAGAGATCGTCCAGCACACCGAGGTCGAGCCGCGGTTGTGCGGCCTCGATGGAGATCTCGTCGACGGTGCTGTCGTTCAACTGGGCGAGAAAGGGGTAGGCCGACGGCTTGTCACTGGGAACAACAGCGGCGTAGCCGAAGCACAGGTGCACGACGGTGCGGCACTGGAGACCTTCGAGCGCACGGTCGAGCACGCGGACCCCGAACCGCTCGGCGCTCTCGGGATCGTTGCGGTACCAGGGCTCGTCGAACTGGATCACCTCGACACCCGTCGCCTCCAATCGGCGGGCCTGCTGGTTGATCGCCACTGCGAAGTCGGTTGCCAACGCTTCGAGATCGCCGTAGTACTCGTCCTTGCACTGTTGGGCCAGCGTGAACGGGCCGGGGAGGGTCACTTTGGGGACACGGGTGGTCGTCGCCACGAGGTGGCTGGCATCGTCGAACTCGATGTCGGCGCCTCGACCTCGAGCGAGGACGATCGGCCCCACGACACGGGGAACAGTCGTGGCCTGTCCCGCCCGCGTGACCAGCTTTGCCGGTCGGTCGATGTCGACGCCGTCGACCGCGGTCAGGAAGTGGTTGGAATAGCTCTCGCGCCCCACCTCACCGTCGGTGACGATGTCGACTCCCGCAGCTTCCATCTCGCGTATCGCCAACGTGGCTGCGTCGCGTCGGGCCTCGTCGAAGTGCTCGGGCGCTGTGCGCCACAGATCGCTCCTTCGTACCCGCGGGACGGTGGCGCCCAGCGCCTCTCGGTCGATCAGCCACGCGGGCTGGGGATGGCTTCCGACGACCGTGGTCGGGAGGAGTGGCAGGGAGTCGATCCGGTGGTCCATCGGGGTTTCTACCTTCGTGGGTGGTTCAAGTCGCGCGTCACGATTCGACGGACGGTACCGACTTCCGCGTCATTGGACGATCGCCGGCTCGGCGAAACGTGCCGGCGCGAGTGCGGGATCCCAACGGTCGCCCAGGACGCCGGCCGCGACGGCCTCGCCCGAGCCGATGCCCCAGGTGATCCCTTGGCTTCCGTGACCGGTGGCCAAGATGAGTCCCTCCATGCCCGGCACTGGGCCGTGCAACGGGAGACCATCGTCGGACATCGGGCGCCGACAGCTGCGAATCTCGACGATCGGCAGCGAGGCGACCGCCGGCACCAGCTCGGCGGCTCGGCGGCAGACGGCGGTGACCGCTTCGTCCTGGTGCTCGGGATCGTCGGTGGCGCTGGTCTGTAGCGAGGCACCCAGCAACAGTCGCCCGGCCCCATCCTGTTGGATGAGGCCGGCCACGGCCGGAGGATCGACGGTCCCCGAAGCCAACTCGCCGACGGTCGGTGTGCCGAGGCCCTTCTGGGTCGCTCCCCAGGTGTTGTCCTCGAGGGCGTGCCGCAACCGGAACGGGGCGGGTCGGGTGACGACCAGCCAGCCTCGGACCCCCCGAACCGGCACGTCGAAGTCGGTGGACCGACACACCCGCCACGACCAAGGTCCGGCAGCCACGATGACGACGCCTGCCTCGATGCGGCCGTCGTCGCTCAGAACACCGGTCACGTGGTCGGCCGTTCGAAGCAGCTCGCGCACCCCGACGCCGGTGCGAATGTTCGCTCCTGCGGCCCGTGCCTCCTCGGCCAGGGCAACGACGGCGGCGGCCGGATCGATGCGCCGAGCGTCGTGGTTCAGCCAGCCGCTCGTGATCGACGGTCCAAGGAGCGGTTCGACCGCGGCCAGGTCGGCCCGCGCGAGGTGCTCGGAGTGGTCGCCCTCGCCGACCATGAGGCAGCCGTGGCTCATCCGGTCGAAGAAGAACGCATGACCAGATCGCTCGTGAAGCTCTTCGTAGAGCTCGATGCCCCGAGTAGCGATTGCTGCCATTTCCGGCGGGTGCGGCCCGATGACCAGGCCCTGGTTTCGCCCCGAAGCGTGCGCGGCCAAACCGTCTCGTTCCAGCAGATCCACGCGGACGCCGGCTCGGGCGAGGGCCCACGCGGTGGCGACGCCGATCACGCCTCCACCGACGACAATGACATCCGGGCGACCGGTCACGGCTGCCCGGTCACGGCTGCCCGGTCAAGGGAGTCGAAGGTTCGAGGCGATCACGACGTGGACCGTGCATGGGCCCCCAACATTACTGGAGACGGTGACGGCTGAAGAACTCCCAGGACAGCTCGGTCGCGTCGATGTCGTTGGTGGTGACTCCGAGACCGGCGATCTGCCCGATGGCGAGCGACGTGGCCGATCCGGGCCAGGTATGACCGGCGTTGTCGATGCGGTAGAAAATGGCCTCGACCCCGACGGGGCATCCGGTGTATTCGAATGCAGTGACGTCAGCTGACACGGGTCGCTGGCTCGGTTCCGCCTGGCAGCCGAACGTTGTCGCGAATTGGCCGAACTCGTCGGGAATCGAGGGCTCGAAGATCTCGAGCCGTACACCGGGGGCGAGGGAAGAGAAACCCCCGCCTTCGTACGGCACGATCTCGTCGTCGACGCCGTGGAACGCCAGATAGGGCACCGCTCGGCTGGGCCTGCAGTCGTCGGGGTGGAAGACCGCCGCGATGGACGCGGCAGCTGCGATCCGGTCGGCCAGCTCGCAGACCAGTCGAGAGCTGAAGTATCCGCCGTTCGACATGCCGGTCGTGTAGATCCGGGCTTCATCGACGCACGCACTCGCAATCACACGATCGAGTACGGCCTCGGCGAACGCTAGGTCGTCGCGCGAAGGGTCGTCGGCCTCGGTCAGCTCCCACGAGTTCCGAGTCTCGCCCGGCGCGGGCAGCCCGGTGGGTGCCACGACGAGGATGCCCTCGCGTTCGGCCAACACCGAATACTCGGAGAAACTGAGCTGGTCGGGGCCGTTCGATCCGAGACCGTGCCAGTTGAGGACCAGGGGGGTCGGCTTCGATGGGTCGTAGCTCCTCGGCACGACGAACTCGTACTCCCGGTTCCTCTCCTCGAAGTCGAACGACACCGTCGATCGGCCGGGGGGAAGCGCCAGCCCGCAGCCAGATCCCGATGTGTCCGTCGCGAGACTCGTGGTCGAGGACTTGGTCGAACCAATAGGGGCGGATGTCGTTGGTCCGGAGGTGGTTGCCGTCGCAGCGGTAGGGGCCGGCCCCGGGGGAGGAGCGGCGGAACCGGACGAGGTGCCGGTGCAGCCTGCGGCCGCCACGCAGAGCACCAGCACCAGCGCCAGTGCCGACGACCGACGCCGAACCGCGGGCAGGCGTCCGCTCGGATCAGGCACGATCCGCAAGAGCCGCGATGGCATCGCCGATCGGAGCCCACAGCGGCGGGTGAATGTCGTGGCCCATCTCGTCGATGACCAGCAGCTCGGCCCCGGGGACAGCCGCCGCCGTGGCCTCGCCTCCTGACAGCGTGACCAGCGGGTCGAGTCGCCCGTGAATGACGAGCGTGGGCACCCGAAGCTGTCGCAACTCCGCCGTGCGGTCGCCGTCGGCCGCGATGGCCAACAACTGGTACGCCGGTCCCGGCGGGTGGAACGACCGGTCATAGAAGCGAGGTGCCATCTGACGCCAATACTCCGGGTCGTAGTGGCTGCCGCTGATGACCTGGCGGTTGGCGACGGTGTGTTCGATGTAGCCGTCGCGATCCGACGGGGCCGGCGTGCTGAGCGTGGCCATCGCTGCAGGCGTCGCCTGTCCGACCGCAGTGTCGCCGGTGGTCGACATGATCGACGTCATCGACAGAACCAGGTCCGGGTGATCGATGGCCATGCGCTGGACGATCATCCCTCCCATCGACATGCCCACGACGTGGGCCCGCTCGACACCGACGGCGTCGAGAACCGCGATGCCGTCGGCCGCCATGTCGGCCAGGGTGTACGGCGGCGCCTCGGTAGCGGTCCCCGAGCGCAGCGAGGCCATGGCCCCCCAGAGGTCGGCAGGAAGGGGCACCGGACTCTTGGAGGTGAGGCCCACGTCGCGATTGTCGAAGGTGAGAACCTGGAATCCGCGGTCGACCAGGTAGCGGCAGAAACCGAGATCCCAGGCAATGAGCTGGGAGCCGAGGCCGTTCACGAGGAGCATGGTGCGGTCGGCTCCGGCACCGTGCACCTCGTACTCGATGGAGACGCCGTTGGCATTGATCGAAGGCATGGCTGCGAGCGTAGGCCACCCAAGCGGCCGGCCGGCGACGGCTATGCTGCCGCCATGTCAGGTGCACTCGACGGAATCGTCATCATCGATGTCTCGACCCTCGTCCAGGGACCCCAGGCCGCCTCAATGCTGCACGGCCTCGGGGCCGAGGTCATCAAGGTCGAGCTTCCTGGGGCCGGCGACGTCGGCCGCCACGTTGCCGTCATTCCCGACTGGGGCGGCCCTGTCTTCATCGCCCACAACAGGGGGAAGCGCTCCATCACCCTCGACCTGCGAACCCCATCGGGGAAAGCGGCGCTCGAACGCATGTGTGCCTCGGCCGACGTTCTGCTGTCCAACTTCATGCCCGGCACCCTGGAAGGGTGGGGTCTCAGCTACGACCACCTGGCGACCATCAACCCACGGCTCATCTGGGCGGCAGCGTCCTACCTCGGGCCCCACGGTCCCGACGCTCGGCGGGAGGGCGCCGACATGGCGGGTCAGGCGATGGGGGGCATCATCTCAACGACCGGCAGCGACGGCGGCCCCATGACGCCGATCGGAGCGCTGATCGCCGACAGCACAGGTGCCCAGAATCTGACGACGGGCATCCTGGCCGCGCTCTTCGCTCGTGAGAAGACGGGCCGTGGCCAGCGGGTGGACGTCTCCTTGCTCGGTGGCCAGATGTGGTTGCAGTCGACGGAGCTGACCTATTACCTCATCACCGGTGAGACCGCCGGAAGGTCGAACGCCGGCCACCCGTTGGTCGACGCGCTGTACGGCATCTTCCCAACCGTCGATGGTTTCATCGCCATCGCGGGGTGCCCCGAGCACCTGTGGCCCGGCATGGTGCGGGCGGTCGAACGACCCGATCTGCTGGACAATCCGCGTTTCGGGACCTACTTCACGACGCCGGAGATCAGGGCGGAACTGTTCGTTACGTTCAATGAGATCTTCGCCACTCGGACCACCGCTGAATGGTGCGAACGGCTGGCCGCCGAGGGTCAGCGATTCGCCCCGGTTCGGAGCCACAGCGAGGTGGCCGACGACCCTCAAGCCGCGGCGAATGGGTATGTCGTCGCGGTCGATCACCCCGACCATGGCTCTGTTCGTGTCGTCGGCAACCCGATCACGATGACCGACACTCCAACGCGCACGGGGATCTCGGCTCCCGAGCTCGGGCAACACACCGAGGAGATCCTGCTCGAGCTGGGCTACACCTGGGACGACATCGCTCGGTTCGGGGAAGAGTCAGCGATCTGACTTCGCCGTCGACGGGGAAGACCGGGGAGTCCGCCACGCGGCCAGCAGGCCCACAACCGACAGACCAACGGAGAGCAGGAACACCGGCGTGAACGAGCCGGCGAGGTCCGCGACGAGGCCGCCGATCTGGGGGGAGATCATCTGGGCAACGCCGAACGCGAAGGTGGCCGCGGCGAATGACGGTCCGTAGTCGCTCGCCGTCGTGTTGGTCACCACATAGAAGGTGAAAAGCGTCGGCATGGCGGTGAACAAGAGCCCGGCGGCAACAGCCGCAGCGAACGTCGGACCCGGCAGCGCCGGGATCATGACCAAGGTGGCCCCGGCCCACCCCGCGAAGGCGATCATCATGGCTCGCCTCGAACCGATCCGCTGGGCGATGAAGATGAACAGTGGTCCGCCGAACATCATGGCGACACCGGAGGCAGTGAAGGCTTGTGACGCCCGAACCCCAGTCCAGCCGCTGTCATCCTCGAGCTTGGTGGTGAGGAAGGCGATGACCAGCAGGTACATGAGCCCAAAGGCGGTATAGCCGATGGTGATCGGTCTCCACCCCGGCATGCGCCGCAGCACGTCGAACCCGCCGAACCCTGAGCGGCTGGACAGTCCGTCCTGTCGATGCGAGAGCAGGAGCCCGGCCAAGGCGACGACGACAAGTCCCACGACGGCCTGGATCGCGTACACCGTCCGCCAACCCTCGTCGCCGATGTTGGTGCGGACGTAGGCGGCGATCTGACCGGCGAGGACCACGCCGGCACCCATGCCCGAGGAGAGGATGCCGATGGCAAGGGGCTGCCGCTCCGGGG
>JAQCHM010000197.1 GCA_027730885.1 Actinomycetota bacterium
TCTGGTCGCACGAGTCATCGAATCGCTTGGCATCCCCACCGTCCTGGTATCGACCGGTCGTGACCTGACCGAACTCGTCCGCCCGCCGCGGTCGCTGTTCGTCAACTATCCGATGGGCAACCCCTTCGGACCTCCGAACGAACCCGGGACCCAGCGGGCCATTCTGACCCACGCATTGACCCTGCCCGGCCAAGTCACCGAACCGGGCGCGATCGTGGATCTCGACACCCTCGATCGGTCGCCGCTCTGGCCGGTCGATTTCACCGACAAGGTCACCCGCTCGTTGCTCGCTATGTAGTGGCGGCGCGAGTCGCGGAGGCCACGGCCGCGACCATCCGATCGATGATCTGGTCGAGGATCTCGCGGGAGGTCGCGACATTCAGCCGTACCCACCCGAGGCCGTGGGACCCGAAGTCGGAACCGGGCGAGAGCGCAACGCCGTGCTCCCGAAACAGTGCGGTCGGTTCAGATCCGAGTCCCAACGGGTTGCAGTCCAACCAGTTCAGATAGGTCGCCTCGGGCAGTTGGAAGCCAACAGCAGGAAGGTCCCGGGCCAATCGTCGGGCCAGATGGTCCCGCTGGGCTGTCAGGTGCTGACGAACCTCAGCGAGCCACGGCTCACCCTCGGTCCAACAGGCCAGGGTTGCTTCGAGGCCCGGGGTGCTGAGCCCGCCGAGTGCATGCGACGGCATGGCGTCGAAGGCATCGGCGACGCCCTGATGGCCCACGTGCGCGATGGCCGTGCGCAACCCGGCCAGGTTGAAGCTCTTGCTGGCCGCCGAGATCGTGACGGTCCGCGCCGCGGCCTCGGGACTGACGAGCGCCATCGGCAGGTGCTTCGTGCCCGGGTGCAGGAGATCGGCCCAGATCTCGTCGGACAGGATCAACAGATCGTGGCGTTCGGCGACCTCTGCGATGGCCTCGAGTTCGGAGCGATCGAACACTCGACCTGTCGGGTTGTGCGGATTACAAGTGAGGATCGCCCGGGTGCGATCGTCGATGCATGCCTCCAGGCGCTCAGCGTCGAGGCGCCACCCGTCGAGATCGAGCCGACAGTCGATGAGACGGCGACCACCGTGCTCGGCCGCGTGGATGAACGGCGGGTAGATAGGCGTGAGGAGCACGATCCCGTCGCCCGGCTCGGTGTGGAGCCACAACGCGAGATCGATGGGGTGCAGGACATCGGCGAACAACCTGAGCCGACCGACATCGGGACGCCACCCGTGATGGCGTTCCTGCCAGTCGGCCCACACTTCGGGGATCCGCGAGACCGCGTGTCGGGAGTACCCGAAATCGCCACGTTCGGCCACACCCCGCACGGCCTCGATGGCGACCGGCGCCGGGAGGAAGTCCATGTCCGCGACCCACGCCGCCAGCATGTCACCCCCGTCGCGAGCCCACTTGATCCCACGTAGCGAGCGCAGACGATCGAGGTCAGCGCCGTCGGTCACCGCCAATCTTGCCCACCGCCCCACACGTTCAGCTTCTCGCCGGTGACGTAACCGGCATTGGCGGACACGAAGAACCGCACGGCTCCCGCGATGTCCTCTGGTTGACACACCCGCCCGAACGGCATGGTAGCATTGAGGCTGGTGATGTCGTCGATGCCCGCCGCGCCCTTCACCAACCGGCGGCCCATGTCGGTCTCGACCAGACCTGGCGCGACGATGTTGACCCGGATCCCGTTGGCCCGCTCCTCCTTGGCCAAGGTGACGGCGAGGGCTTCGAGGGCGGCCTTGCCCATGTTGTAGGGGGCGCCGTTGGCCCCGTTGGTGATGGTCGCAACCGAGGAGATGACGACGATGTCGGCGCGATCGTGGGTCCGGAGGTGGGGGATGGCGACCGAGCACAGGTGATGGGGGCCGAGTGCATGGGTGGCGACGACGCGGAGCAGCTCGTCGGGATCGGTGTCGACCACCGACCGGCCGCGGCTGGCGATGCCGCCGTTGTTGACCAGGACGTGGAAGCCACCGAAGTGCTCGATGACCTCCTGCACGTTGCGGACGTTGTCATCGGGCACCGACACGTCGCCCTGCACCGCCAGGGCGTTTCGTCCGAGCGCTTCGATCATGGCAACTGTCTCCGCCGCAGCGTCGACGTCCTTGCGGTACGAGAGTGCGACGTCGAAGCCGTCCTCGGCCAGTCCGATCGAAATCCCTCGACCGATGCCTCTACCGCCGCCGGTTACCAGTGCTACGCGATTCGCCACGTGTGCTTCCTTTGCTCGTTCCTGGACGCCAACATCATGTCAGCCCTCCCGCTCTTCCGACAGTTGCAGCCATCGCTCCTCGACCTCGCCCAACGACGAGGCCGCGTCACCCAGTTCTTGGCCGACGCGGATGAGCATCTCGTGATCGGAACCGGCCGCCACGAGCTCGGCCTCGAGTCTGGTCTTGCGGGCCTCGAGGCGTGCCATCTCCTTCTCGGCCGCCCGGATCAGATGCCCGAGTGTGCTCGCCGAACGTCCGGCCGTGCCGACCGGTCCGTCAGCCACCCCCTTGGCCGTCTGTTTCGTCGACGGCTTGGTCGAGGCGGACTTGGTCGAGGTGGCGCCGCCTCGTTTGCGCTGCTCGTCCCAGGCGTTGTAGCCGCCGGCCCACCGAGCGGCCCGGCCATCGGCGACGATGAGCGCGTCGGCAACGACCCGTTCCAGGAGCGCCCGATCGTGGCTCACCACGACCACGGCGCCGGGCCAGTCCTCGAGGAAGTCCTCGAGGGCCCGGAGGGTTTCGAGATCGAGGTCGTTCGTCGGCTCGTCCAGCAGCAGAACGTTGGGCTTGTCGGCCAGCACCCGGAGCAGCTGGAGGCGGCGGCGCTCACCGCCCGACAGGGTGCCGATCTCGGCCCACTGGGCGTCGGTATCGAACCAGAACGACTCGAGGAGCCGGGCGTCGGTCCAGTCCGGTTTGCGATGGGGCCCCGCGACGAACTCTCGCGCCCGGACCGTCAGATCGAGCTCGCCCCCTGTCTGGCTGAAATACCCCAGTTCGACGGTGCTCCCCCACGTCACCGTGCCAGCGGCAGGCTCCCGGCGGCGGGCGATGATCTCGAGCAACGTGGTCTTGCCTGCACCGTTGGGGCCGACGATCCCCAGGCGCTCTCGTGGATCCAGCTTGAGCTCGAGATTGGCGAACAGTTGTCGGCCGTCCGGCGTGACTGCTCCGATGCCATCGAGCTCGATCACGACATCGCCCAGCCGTGGCGTGGGGAACTCGAGATGGAGTTCGGACGGACGAGCCGGCCCTTCGGCTTTCTGGTTGATGAGTGCCTTGGCCGCCTCGACCCGGTAGCGCGGCTTGGAGGTCCGCGCCGCAGCCAGGCCAGCTCCGACCGGGCGAGGTTCCGGCGGATCGCCTCGGCATCGGCGGCCTGCTCGGCCCGGCTGGCCATGGCGTCCAGATAGCTGTCGTAGTGGCCGTCGTGCACGTGCGCCCGACCCCGGTCGAGTTCCAGCATGCGAGTCGTGAGCTTGTCGAGCAGGTGGCGGTCGTGGGTGACCAGCAGTAGCCCGCCTCGGTACGAGGTCAGGTGCTGCTCAAGCCACTCGATGCCGTCGAGGTCGAGATGGTTGGTCGGCTCGTCCAGGATGAGGAGATCGCTCGACGCGACCAGCGCCTTGGCCAGCCCCACTCGTTTGGCTTCCCCGCCGCTCAGCCCCGCGGTGTCGCGGTCGAACGCGTGCCCCATGCCGAAACGGGTCAGGGCGGCCTCGGCCTCCCACGCCTCGGCTCGACCCGTCGACGACTCGAGCACTGCCTCCAACACGCGTCCAGGGGGCAACGGGGCGTCCTGGTCGAGCATCGAGATGCGGACGCCTCGTCCCAGTCTGACCTCACCGGACTCGGATCGAGCCCTACCGGCGATGACCCGCAGAAGGGTTGACTTTCCCGTGCCATTGATGCCGACGACACCGATCCGATCGCCGGTGGAAACCGTCACCGAGACGTCGGTGAAGAGCGGTCGGTCAGGACGAGACATCGAGACGGCCACGGCATCGAGCAGGATCACCCGCCCTTCCTAGCCGACGCCGCACGCGACGCCTCACCCCTGCGTCGATCCTAGGCGGCTACGCTGCCGCCGTGTCCGGAATCCTGAGTGAACCTCTCGACATCAACGGCCCCCGTCGTCCCCGACCGAGCTGGCCGAAGGTCCCCGGTTCCCCCGGCTTGACCGTGCGCCACCGGGCCCATGGCCACGTCGGCGTCATCCTCCGCTACACCCCGGACTGGATCGTGATCCGGGACCGGAACGGACGGGAGCACACGCTCCGCAACGAGCCCGGTGCCTTCTCGGTCGATGGCCGCACCGTCGCGCTCGTCGCCCCGCCCAGGGCCAAAGGACCCGACAGCTCCGCGCTCACTGCATCGGGATCGGTGGCGGTCCCGAGCGCCGCGGCACGGGTGGCCCAACCCAGTCGGATCCTGGTCGAGGGCATCCACGACGCCGAACTCGTCGAGAAAGTCTGGGGTGACGACCTCAGGATCGAAGGCATCGTCGTCCAGCCCCTGCACGGTGCCGATGACCTCGAAGCGGTCGTCCGCAACTTCGGACCTCGGCCGGGGCGTCGGCTCGGCGTCCTGCTCGACCACCTCGTCGACGGCTCGAAGGAGACCCGGATCGCCCAGCAGGTCTATCATCCCGACGTGCTGATCACCGGACACCCGTACGTCGACATCTGGCAGGCGGTCCGGCCCCAGGTCGTCGGGCTCGAGACCTGGCCGACGGTCCGCAAGGGGACCGACTGGAAGACCGGCATCGCGCGGGCCATCGGCTTCTCCGGGGAACCGGGCGTGCTGTGGAAGCAGATCCTCGGGCGTGTCTCGAACTACAAGGACCTCGAAGCCCCCTTGGTCGGCGCCGTCGAGTCGCTCATCGATTTCGTCACCCTCGGCGGGCCGGGCGGGGCCGCGGACCTGTGACCGAGGAGTCGGCCAGCGCCCGGCTGACCTCCAACGGCGTCAGTCCAGGACGATCGGTGCTCTGTTCTCGCGGCTTGAACCACACGCCAGGATCGATCACGTCGGGCCGCACGGGCTCGTTGAACACGTAGCCCTGCATCAGGGTGACACCGAAGTCCAAGAGTTCTCGAACCTGCTTCTCACTCTCGACCCCTTCGGCCACGATGCGCAGGTTCAGAGCCTTGGCCATCGCTACCACCGCTTCGATGATGGCGCAGTTGCTCGATGTGGAACTCATGTCGTCGACGAAGCTCTTGTCGATCTTGAGCGTCGAGACCATGTCGAACTGCTTGACATAGCTGAGGCTCGACTGACCGGTACCGAAGTCGTCGATGGCAAGGTTGACCCCGAGGCCTCGGATGCCGCGGAGGATGCTCAGCCCGTCGAGGTGATCGACGATCACGTCCTCGATGATCTTGAGCACCAGCTGTTCAGCCGGCAGGCCCGACCAGGCGAGCACTTCACTCACCAGGTAGGGGAAATTCGAGTCGAGCAGTTGGGCCTCGGCCACGTTGACGCTCATCTTGATGTCGTACGCCGAGGGTGAGATGTGGTTCCAGACGGCGGCCTGAGCGCAGGCCTCGCGCAGCACCACCTCGCCGATCCTGGCCATCATGCCGGTCTCCTCAGCCACGGCGAGGAATTCACCGGGACTGATGACCCCACGCGTGGGATGGTTCCATCGGACGAGCGCTTCGAAGCCGTAGAGACGCTTGGCCAGCACGTCGATGATGGGCTGGTAGTAGACCATGAACTGGTCCTCGTCGAGCGCCCTGACCAGATCCCGTTCGATGTCGAGCCGGTCGAGCACCTTGCGACGCTGCGCCTCGTCGAAGACGGCGTAGCCGCTGCGGTCCTTCTCGGCCCGGTACATGGCCGCGCCCGCGTCGCGCACCAGGTCCTGCGCCGCGCGTGCGTCGCCGGGCCGGGCAATGGCGACACCGATACTGGTGGAGACCACCTGCGCGTTGCCGCGGAGCGAAACCGGCTGGGCGAAGGACTTGAGGATCTGGTTGGCGACCGCCAACACCGACTTCTCGGACAGGAGATCCCGGCACACCACCACGAACTCGTCGCCGCCGAATCGAGCGACCACGTCGGTTCCTCGGACGGCGCGCTGCAGTCGTCCGGCGACGATCCGGAGCAGTTCGTCGCCGGCGTCGTGACCCATCGAGTCGTTGATGACCTTGAAACGGTCGAGGTCGAGGAACAGAACCGCCAGGATCGTCTCGGACTGCTTCGCTCGTTCGAAAGACCACTCGAGCTGCTGGAACAGTCCGTTCCGGTTCAGCAGATCGGTCAGCGCATCATGATTCGCGTCGTGCTCGGCGCGGGCCAACGCCGCGCTCGCGCCGCGGGACAACCAGCTCTGCCACAAGGCCGCGCCGACAGCTCCGACGAGACCGGCGGACGCGGCAACGGCGAGCCCCTCGTACCGAACAGGACATACAGCTCGATGATCCACAGCAGGCTGGTCACCAGGCCGCACGCGACGACGACCGCGGGCGAGTTGACGAGGCGATTGTTCTGCATATACGT
>JAQCHM010000198.1 GCA_027730885.1 Actinomycetota bacterium
CGGGCGGACGCTGCAGCAGGGCGTCGTAGAGGCGCCGGACGTAACCGGCGTTGCTGCCCGCCGATCGGTAATACTCGGCCGAACCGTAGAAGAAGGCGCCCATATCCTGAACCCGGAGCCCGGCTCGCAATCGCTGCACCCAGTAGGTGCGGCCGGAGGCGTCGGGCGCACGACCGAGCGCGTCGATGTACACCTGGTCGACCACCCTTCCCGCCCATGCTTCGGACCGGGCCAGCTCATCGACCACCGCGCTGCGAGACTCCCAAACCACTCGGGCGGCCAGGACGTCGGCCGAACTCGGGTCGGATTGGCCGAGGAACAGGGTGCTGAGTGCCTTGGTGAAACGAATGAGGTCCGACGAGTCGTTGGTGACCCAGGTGACGAGGGCAGCATCGACCGAGTGGCCGACCCCCACCGTGGTCGAGGTCGGCATGATGCGTCGTTCCTCGCCGAAGGGGATGATGCGACCCTCGGTGTCGGTCACCCAGCCGCCTCGGTCGTTGGTCCCGACGACCACCGTCCGCGCCACGCCGACGCCGGCCGCCGGCTGCCAACCAGGGGCACCGCCGAAGGGTGTCAACCGGCCCGCGGAGTCGAGCACCCAACCGCTGGCCCGATCGCTACGGACCGCTACCGAGATCGCATTGGCCACACTGAGCGACCGGGCCGGAGCCCCACCGACCGCGTGCAGGCCATTGCCGGCGATCACATAGCCGCGGCCTGCGTCGTCGACATCGGCGGCGATGGCGAAGCCACCGGCTGGAGCGGCGGCCACCGCGGCCGCTCCCCCGAAGGCGTGGAACGAACCGTTGGCGTCGAGCACCCAACCGCCGGTCCCACCCGAACGCACGATCAAGTCGACCGGCCGGTTGGCGCCGGCCGGGGCGCCACCCACTGCGGGAGACGAGCCGTAGGCCAGCACCGCGCCTTCCGAGGACAGGATGTAGCCGCCGTCGGCGCCACCATCGACCGCAACCGCCTGGGACCCGCCGGGGACGGCGACGCCGCCGAAGGACCGCGAGCTGCCACCGGGTCGAAGACCACCGAACGTATCGAGGATGACGAAGCCGGGTCCGTGCTCGTAGGGCTCGTGCCCCGGGAAGTCGTGGGGAACGATGCCGACGCGGCCAACCATGAGACGGGAACGGATCCCTGCGATCTGAGGGAAGGCGTGGCTGCCAGGGCACGAGGTCTCGACCAGCTCGCGGTGACCGACGAGCGTGGGGATCTGGACCCAGGACAGATAGGCGAACCGGGCACCGACTCGGTCGGGGTTCCGGTTCTGCACCCAGGTCGTCCCGTTGGGATCGACGCCGTGGAGTGCGAACTTCCAACCGAGGACCGCCTCGAGCGAAGCGAGGGAGCCGGCCGGCACCGAGGCGGCCGCGGGACTGGCGCCGGCCTGATGTTGGCCGATCAGAGCCACCCCGAAGGTGCCGTTGTTCAGCCCCTTGCTGTGACCGCCGACGACGGGTCGGTCGATGCCACCACTCCGGCCTTCCCAAATCGTGCCGAAGCGATCGATCAGGAAGTTGTACGCGATGTCACACCAGCCGTTGACATCGACATGCAATCGATAGATGCCTCGGAGGATGCTGGGGACGTCGGCCTGGCTGTAGGCGTTCGTGGTGACGGTGTGGTGCACGACGCCGGCTCGGACGTTGGTCGCGTAACGGGGGCCTCCTGCGCATTCGTAGCCCCGGTCGGCCCACGCGGCTCGGGGTTGGATCGCCGGTTGGGCACGAACCAAACCGGCCGTCTGCGCCGGCGCCTGGACGAGGACGAACTCGTCGGCGGGCCGGTCGAGCGGAGCCAACGCCTCGACCAGCAATCCGCGCTCGGCGCCGGAGGTCAGGCCTGCGATCTGGACTTCCTCGGTATCGGCACCGATCCACACCGGACCGAGGCCGACCGGAGCACCGTCGGGGCGCCAGCCCTCCTGGCCGGGCTCGCCATCGGGCGCGTCTTCCTCAACCCCCTCGAGCTCGGTCCAGGGCGACCATTGGCCGGTGGTCCGTGTCCGGATCTGGAGGCCGGCAGCGACCTGACCGGACGTCCCCGACGAGGTCAGCAGCAGCATGGTTGCGTTGTCCGGGGGGTCGAACGAGGCCGGCCTGGCCAGCGCCGCCTGGGCGCCGGCCAGTCCCGTGGAAGGCACGGCGAGATCGAATCGGGTGATCTCGAATGCATCACTCCGATACTGAGCGGCCGGTTGGTTCAGGCGGAGATGGATGACGGTCGCTCCGAGCGGATTCGGCGTAAGGAGCGCCGTTGCCGCCAGGAATGCCTGGACCCGAACGCGGCCGAGAAACGTCAAGCCAACGCCGGCTCGAGGACGTGGGGCATGCACAACCCGTCGAGCTCAACGACCTCGATCAGCTCGCGGTTCGCGAACGTGACCTGATTGTCGGGATCGATGTTGAGCTTGTACTCACGGAACGACATCTCCAGAGCGTCGAACGCCAGCAGACGGCCGCGCAGCGAGTCACCGAGACCGAGGATCAACTTGATGGCCTCGAGGGCCTGGATGGACCCCACGATGCCTGGGAGGACGCCGAGCACACCCGCTTCGGCGCAGCTGGGCGCCAGCTCGGCGGGCGGCGGCTCGGGCAGCAGGTCGCGATAGGTCGGACCGTTCAGCGGATCGAACACGGTGACCTGGCCCTCGAAACGGAAGATGGAGCCGTGCACGACTGGGATACCGAGCTTCACCGACGCGTCGTTGAGGATGTAGCGCGAGGGGAAGTTGTCGGCACCGTCGATGACGACGTCGTAGCCCGCGAGGATGTCGAGGATGTTGTCCGCGCTGAGTCGGGCGTCGTAGGTGTTGACCACGATGTCGGGGTTCATCAGCTCGATCGTCTTCTTGGCCGAATCGACCTTGCGCATCCCGACCCGCTCGAGGTTGTGCAGGATCTGGCGTTGCAGGTTCGACTCGTCGACGACGTCCATGTCGACGATGCCGAGCGTGCCGACTCCGGCCGCAGCGAGGTAGAGAGCGGCCGGTGACCCCAGACCACCAGCCCCGAGCAGCAGCACTCTGGCGTTCAGCAGCTTGATCTGGCCGTCCTCACCGACCTCGGGGAGCAGCAGATGACGGCTGTACCGGTTGCGCTGATCGGCGTTGAGCGAGCTGGGGACGAACCACTCGCGGCCTTCGTCCTTCCACTTGTTGAAACCGCCGTCCATCGACACGACCTCGGTGTAACCGAGCTCCTCGAGCGTCTTGGCTGCGAATGCGGACCGCACACCGCCGGCGCAGTGCACGACCAGCTTGGTCGACTTGTCCGGGATCCGGTTCTCGATCTGGGCCTCCAGGTTGCCGCGCACCACGGTGATGGCGCCAGGAATGACGCCCTGGGCGACCTCGTCGGGCTCGCGGACGTCGAGGACGACGGCCCCTGCCGCCCGCAACGCCTCGGCCCGGGCGGTGTCGACTTCGGCGATCTGGGCCTTGGTGGCAGCGAGAACTTCACGGAAACTAGGCATGGCCAAAGCCTACCGGGCAAAAGCCTACTTGTATGGTCAACAATTGCCCGACTCCCTCATCCGGTCTCTTCCGACTGCAACAGCACGGGGAGGACCTCGCTGATGGAGGCCCGCAGCACGACGTCGGCCAGTCCGTCCATCTCGGTCGGACTGCCGTTGACGATGATGACTTTGGCCCCGTTCCGCTTGGCCACCGGCACCACGTTGGCGATGGGGTACACGGCAAGGGTCGTGCCGACGGCCAGCAACAGATCGCAGGTCTCGGCGGCCACCTGGGCCCGCTCGAGGTCCTCGACGACGAGACTCTGGCCGAAGCTGATGGTGGCGGACTTGAGGATTCCTGCGCAATCGGGGCAGGCGGGATCGTCCTCGCCCTGGCGCACGCGATCGAGCGCCACCTGCATCGGTGCCGCGTAATCGCACCGGAGGCAGACCACCTCGCGGGCCGTTCCATGGACCTCCACGATGCGTTCCGGGCTGCTACCGGCCTCGTGGTGCAGGCCGTCCACGTTCTGGGTGATGAGCAGATGGAGCTTGCGGCGGCGCTCCAGTTCGAGCAACGCGTAGTGACCGGCGTTCGGTTCGGCGGACCACATCGGCGAGTCGAGACGGCTCCGCCAGGCCGCCCGGCGGACGTCGGCATCGGCAACGTAGTTCTGGATCGTCGCCTGCTTTTCGGCCGCCGGGTTCTTGGTCCAAACCCCTTGCGGCCCGCGAAAATCGGGAATGCGGGAGTCGGTCGAGATCCCGGCCCCCGTCAGCACCAGGACGCGGGACGCGCCGGCGATGAGAGCTGCTGCCTCGCGAATGAGCGGTTCCTGAAGCAAGGCGATAAAGTTTACGTCACCAAGGACCAGGAGGCAACCCGGGCCTTCTACGAGGACATCCTGGGCTTCCCCTTGATGGCCACCTGGTCGGAAGCTGACGAGCTCTTCGGAGCCGAGCGGGTGTATTGCCATACGTTCTTCGGCTTGGCCGACGGCAGCGCGCTCGCGTTCTTCCAGTTCGCGAACGAGGAAGATCAAGCGCTCTTCGACCCCGAGCTGCTCCCCTCCCCGTTCCGCCACATTGCACTCCGGGTCGATGCCGACGGCCAAGCCGAGCTCGAACGCCGACTCCGCGAAGCCGCGTGGTCACCCGAGACCACCTTCGTGCTCGAGCACGGCTACTGCCGGTCCCTCTACACCACCGACCCGAACGGCATGGTCATCGAGTTCACCGTCGATGTCCCTCAGGTCGAAGCCATCAACCAGGAACGAGCGGCCGACGCCCACGAAACCCTGAAGCGCTGGCTTGCCGGCGACCACACGTCCAACAACACCTACCGCTGACGAGGGAGAATCGCGTGCAGCGTGCAGCGCGCACCGCTCGACGGTGTGATGCTGCACGCGATTACTGCTGATCGCTGCCTGATCGACGTCAGTAGGCGCCGTTGCTCCGCAACACGGCAGGAACCGTCCGCAGCAGCAACGTGAGGTCGATGAACAACGACCAGTTGTCGACATAGTAGAGATCGAGCCGCGTGTAGTCCTCGAACGACGCCTCGCTGCGTCCGGACACCTGCCACATTCCGGTGATGCCCGGCTTCACGCGGAGCCGGCCGAAGAGGTCATCGTCCCACGAAGCCATCTCAGCGGCCAAGGCCGGGCGGGGCCCGACCAGGCTCATCTCGCCCCGCACCACGTTCCACAACTGGGGAAGCTCGTCGAGGGAGGTCTTGCGCAGGAACTGGCCCACCCTCGTCACTCGTGGATCGGATCTCATCTTGAACAGCGGTCCCGCGGCTTCATTGGCATCCTCCAGGTTGCTCAAGACATCCTCTGCGTTGGCCACCATCGTCCGAAACTTGAGAACATCGAACGCGACACCGTGTTGGCCCACTCGGCTCTGGCGAAAAAACACGGGCCCGCCGGAATCGAGCATGATCGCGAGAGCCGTCGCTACGCCGATCGGGACGGCGACCAGGAGGCCGCTGGTCGCCAGAACGAGGTCGAAGGTTCTTTTGGCAACGGCCCTCCAACCCGACTGCTGGACGGGCTCGACGTACACGACGGGGTATCGGCCGAGCGGCCGAACCGTCAAGCGACCTGGTTCGATGTCGCTCAACGTCGAGCTGAGCTCAACGTGAATCCCGCTGTCGACGAGATCTCGGATCAAGCGATTGTTGGCCGTGGTCTCGATGGCTGTTGCCGCGATCACCACGCTGGACAAGTCGAAGGCCCGAGCCGTCGCCAGGACACGAGTCGTCAATTCCTTGGCGTCGTGCATACCGCTCGGATCGATGGTCGACACGATGTCGTAGCCAAGTTCAGGTTCGGTCTCGAACATGGGGCTGAGCTGGTGGGCCTCCTCGTTGTCGCCGACCATGACCACCCGGCGGCTCAGCCGACCCGACCGTCGGAGTTGGTCGTAGTGCCACCGAACAAGTTCACGTTCGATCGAGACGAAACCCGCGCCGAGACACGTCGCCGCCAGAAGCCAGCCCCTCCCGACGTCGAGTCGGAAAGTGAAACAGACGACGGCGGCGACCGCGGCCGCCAGCATCGTCGCGCCGACGATCCGTCGCAGCTCGTCGCTTCGACGGGTGATGAAACGCGAGCTGTAGAGCCGGGCTCGGCCGAAGAAGAACCCCCAAGCCACCAGCATGACCAGGGAAACCGTTCGACGATCAGGCCCCGCAGGAAGCATTGCGCCCGCGACCACCAGTCCGCTCGCGGCGACGATCAGGTCGAGCCCGATGAGGTTGGACTTGGTCCTGAGGTTGGCCCGCGTCCTCAGCGGGCGCACCGGCCCGTACGGCCTCCCTTGAACGGCGGTGCTCGACACAACCCACCATCGGCGGGCCGGACCCCAAGTTGACCTACCGTCGAAACCCCGAGCGGGTCAGTTGGCCCAGTCGGTCACCAAACGGGCGAGGGAGCGGACGCCGAAGCCGGTGCCACCCTTTACGATGACGCCGTCGTCGGACTCCGACATCGCCGACATCCCGAGG
>JAQCHM010000199.1 GCA_027730885.1 Actinomycetota bacterium
CAGCGTGGTTCATACCGGTGACCGTACTGCGCTCGACGGAGCGATACCGTGGCGTGCGGCCCGGGTGGCGGAATGGCAGACGCAGAGGGCTTAAACCCCTTGAATCGCAAGATTGTGCGGGTTCGAGTCCCGCCCCGGGCACCATTTGACCTGCAGGTTCGCGAAATCGTTTGCCTTACTTGTTTGTGCGCAGGCACAATTAGTCAAGGATTTAGTCAAGCGGTGACGGGAGCGTTGTTTGAAGGGCACAGTCGAGCGGTGCGGATCCCAGCGGATCTGGGCGTCGTAGTGGGTGTGCAGGTCGATGAAGCCGGGGGCGACGATGAGGCCCTTGGCATCTATGACGCGTTCCGACACTCCGTCGGCCTTGCCGCCGACTTTGGCGATACGCCCGTCTTTGAGCCAGACGTCCCCCTTGAAGCGGGGCACCCGGGTGCCGTCGACGATCGTTCCCCCCTGGATGTGTATGTCGTAGCTCAGCATTGGCCGGTCCTTCCCCTATTGACAGTCCCCTATTGACAGGTCCTCTCGAGACTAGACGACCTCGTAAGGGCGGCGCCGATTTGCCCGCTTGTATGCTCTCGCCCATGAAGATCGGGTTGTTCCTGGGGGCCTTCTATCCAACCGTCACACCGGCCTTTCTGGCGAAAGCGGCCGTGGCGGCCGAGGAACGGGGCTTCCACTCCCTGTGGGTGGGCGAACACGTCGTCCTGTTCGACCAGTACGCGAAGACGTACCCCTACGCCGAATCCGGCGAGTTCCCCGTGAGCGGCGAAGCGGGTATGGCCGAGCCATTCACCACCCTCGCGTGGCTCGCGGGCATGACCTCGACCATCCGGCTCGGCACCGGGGTGATCCTCGTACCCCAGCGCAACCCGCTCTACACCGCCAAGGAGGTGGCGAACGTCGACTGGCTGTCCGGCGGACGGTTCGACCTCGGCATCGGCGTCGGCTGGCAGCGAGAGGAGTTCGAGGCATTGCAGGTGCCCTGGGAACGCCGCGGGGCCCGTTGCGACGAGTACATCGAGCTCATGCGGCGCATATGGATTGACTCGGAATCGGCCCATAGCGGGGAGTTCTGGCAGCTCGAGCCCAGCCGTGCGTTCCCCAAGCCGGTGCAGACCCCACATCCACCCATTCACGTCGGCGGCGAGAGCGATGTCGCAATCGGTCGTGTCGTGAGGCTCGGGGCGGACTGGCTGCCATTCAACGTGAGTCCAGAAATGCTGGTGGAGCGCCGGGCGAAGCTTGCTGCCAGGCTCGAGGCCGCGGGCGCGGACTCGGGTTCCTCGCGAGGCATCCACGACGTTCACATCACCGCCAGCCCCAACCGCGAATTCGCCCGACCGGGAGCGGCCGAAGCGTTCGCCGAGGCCGGGGCTGATCAGCTCCTGGTCCACCTCCGACGCGGCATCACGGTCGACACGGTGGAGGGAGCACTCGACGACCTGGCCGACGCATACGGAGTTGCCTGAGCGCCAGGAGTCCCGGTACGTCGGTTACTTGATTCCCAGTGAACGAGTGGCGAGATCGGTCAGCGCTTTGTAGTCGACCTTGCCCGAGGGCGCCCTCCCGATGGTGTCGACGACGACGAGTTCACGTGGTGCCTTGTAGCTCGCCAGGCGCGACTTCACGAGATCCGCAAGACCCTCGAGGCCTGGAGCCTCGGCGCCGGGCGCAACCTCGACCACCGCGCAGATCCGCTGCCCGAAACGATCGTCGGGGACTCCGACACAGACCGCGTCCCGCACCGATGGGTCGAGCTTCAACACTTCCTCGACCTCTTCTGGGAACACCTTCTCGCCCCCGGTGTTGATGCAGACCGAACCTCGCCCGAGCAGGTTCAAGGTGCCGTCGAGTTCGACCGTCGCGTAGTCCCCAGGGATCGACCATCGCCGGCCACCGACAACCCTGAACGTGGCCGCGGTCTTCGCCTCGTCCTTGTAGTAGCCGAGGGGCATCGAGCCACCGAAGGCCACCATCCCGATCTGACCGGAGCCGGGCTCGACGAACTGGTCGTCCTCGGTGATGACCTGCGCCTCTTGTCCAATCGTGAACACCGCGGTCGTTGAGCTGGAACCCTGCTTCGACACCGACACGCCGAGGCCCGGCGCCTCAGAAGAACCGAGCGCGTCGATGAGCGTCACGTCGGATCCCATGTGCCGCAGCATGCCCTGCTTCACCTCCTGGGACCACATCACTCCGGCCGAATAGATCACCCGAAGCGAGTCGAGGTTCCAGCGACCGGGCGATCGCTCCAGTTCCTCGAGAAGCGGGCGCCCGAACGCATCGCCGACCATGGTCAGCCACGTGACGCCGTTCGATTCGACCGCCGACCAGAGCTCGGCTGGGTCGAAGCGCCGATTCTCGAGCAGGACGATCGTCGCTCCGAGGGGCAACATCTGGAACGTGTTGCCCAGCGCGGTCGCGTGCATGAGCGGACAGGCCATCAGCGCTACCTCGGTCGGTCCCGTCGCGGCTGCGGTCCGCTCAGCCAGCTCTTCGAGCGACCCAACCGGCGCGATTCCGAGGAGTGCACTGCCGCCTTGGCCCATGGCTCGGAAGAGGTCCTGCTGCGCCCACATCACTCCCTTCGGCATGCCGGTCGTTCCGCCCGTGTACTGGAGGAGCAAATCGTCGGGACGGCGATCGGCGCGAACCGCGGGCGGCGATGCGGTCGCGGCCACCGTTTCGTAGGCGACGGCCCAGTCGGGAACGGCGTCAGCATCTCCGACCGCCAGCCAACGTTTCATCAGCGGCAGCTCGCCGCGAATCGAGTCGAGCAGCGGGGCGAATTCGACGTCGAAGATGGCAGCTTCGGCGTCTGCGTTCTGGAAGAGGTACGCGACCTCCCGAGCTCCGTAGCGATAGTTGACGTTGGCCGGGACCAAGGCAGCCTTCAGCGCCCCGAAACAGGCCTCCAGGTACTCCGGGGAGTTGTAGAGATACACCATGACCTTGCCCTGACGCCCGATCCCCGCGGTCGTGAGATCGTTCGCGACGCTGTCGGCTCGTTGGTCGAACTCGCGCCAGGTGATCTGTCGTTTCCCGAAGACGATGACATCGCGCTCGGGGGCCGCGGCCGCAACCGTCTCGAAGAGGTCAGCGAAGTGCCAGGACATCAGCGGCCCGTGAATCGTGGGGCCCGCTTCTCCATGAAGGCCGCCGGGCCCTCGCGGGCGTCGTCGGTGGCAGCCAGCCGATTGCTCTCGGCCATCTCCAGCTCGAGGGCCTCGCGCTCGCTGAGGTCGCTGGAGGCCCGGACGACGGAGCGGGCGGCGGCGACGGCCAACGGCGCGTTGGCGGCGATGACGCCGGCGAACTCATGCGCGACCGAGCCGACGTCGGCCGCGTCGACCAGGCGATTGAACAGCCCACTGGTCTCCAGGCTGTCGCTCAGCACCGGTTTGGCCATCAACAGGAGTTCCATGGCCAGAGCCGATGGGACATGGCGGGCCAAGCGGGCCGTACCACCCATGGCGGGAATGAGCCCGAGCGCCACTTCCGACAATCCGAGCTTCACCCCCCGAGCAACGACCCGGAGATCACAGGCCAGCATGAGCTCGAACCCTCCCGCGATGGCGTGACCATTGACGGCGGCCACCAGCGGCTTGCCGAGGTCGTGTCCCCGCAGCGTCGCGCGGGCCGCCAAGTTCGAATCGTCCGCCACCGCCTGCTCGAAGGCGTTCTCGGGTGAACGACTGCCGGTCATGATCGGGATGGTGGTGCCCAGGTCGAACCCGGAACAGAACGTCGAGCCTTCGGCACCGGTGACGACCACCGCCCGAACGTCGTCGTCGGCCGCCAATTCGTCCCAGGTCGCGGCCAGGGTCACGATCAGTTCGGGGTTCAAGGCGTTGCGGGCTTCGGGACGGTTCAGGACGACGGTCGCGACGTGGCCGGCCCGGGAAACGAGGACTACAGGCATGGCCTGATGCTACCCCGGCGGTCCGTTCACCTTCTCCGGCGCCCTCGGGTGGATCACGCCTTCAACACGAGTTGTACCACGAGGCAGTGGCGCTCACGGAACGCGGCTTCGCTGTACGCCAGGTAGAAGCGCCACAGACGCTGGAACCGCTCGTCCAGGCCGAGCGCCGAGACCTCCTCGAGGCGAGAGTCGAAGGCGGCACGCCACCGAGCCAGCGTTTCGGCGTAGTGAGGGGTGAGATCCTCGACGTCGGCGACGTACATCGAGGTGGCCGACGCCACCGACTGCTCGATCGCCGCGACCGACGGGAGGCAGCCATTGGGAAACACGAACCGGGAGATGAAGTCTTTGGTGTGCTTGCCCCGTTCCCACCGGTCGTCCGGAAGACAGATCGCCTGCATTCCCGCGACACCGTCAGCGGTGAGGCACCGTTCGATCGTGGCGAAGAACTCGTCGTAGTCCCGCCAGTCGACCGCTTCGATCATCTCGATCGAGATCAGCCGATCGAACCTGGGGTTGGCGAATGCGGGCAGGTCACGCCAATCGCGGTCGAGGAGTTCGACCTGTCCGGAGAACCCAGCTGTGTTCACCCGCTGTCGTGCCTCGCGCAGTTGCTCCGATGAGATGGTGGTCGACGTGACGGAGCACCCGATGGTCTCGGCCGCTCGAATGGCGAGCCCTCCCCAGCCGGTGCCGATCTCGAGAAGACGGTGGTGCGCGCCGACGCCCACTTTGCCGAGCAGGCGATCGTACTTGTGGCGGCTGGCGTCGGCGAGGCTGCTCTCCGGAGTAGGGAACACTGCTGCGGAGTAGGTCATCGTCTCGTCGAGGAACAGTGCGAAGAAGTCGTTGCCGATGTCGTAATGGGCCTCGATCTCCTCGCGGTTCCGGCGACGATGGTCCACCCGGTGTGCCTTGGGGCCGGCGGGACGACGACGAGCACGAACGGGCTCGGTGAGCCAGTGCGTCCGGCGATGCCATCGGTTGCGTCCGGCGTCGATGGCTCCCAGGTTGCCAATGAGGTAACGCACCACGGCCACGGGGTCGTCGGCGCTCCACCAACCTTCGATGAACCCGCGACCCAGCCCGACGGAGCCTTCTCGGACGATGGCGGTGTACGCGCGCGCATCATGCACCGCCACGCTGGCCTGAATGCCGGGGTTCGACCCCGCGAAGTGGCGGAAACTCCGCGGTCGGCCGTTGACGTGTTCCTCGATCGACAGCGTGCCGGTCTCGGCCCGGTCGAGAAGCAGATGGACGACCCGACGCGCGGCGCGTCCGGTGATCGGATCGTTGAGCTGCAGGGCTTTCTCCGCCAGCGTGTCGAGCAGGCGATCGGCACGAGCACCTTGAATTGCGGTCATGGGGATCTCCGTTTCGGGTGGGCGACGAAGGGCACGCGTTTGATGGCCAGCCGCAGCGCGTGCCAGTGGATGCCGAACGTCACCCGATGGGTCGGAATGGGTGTGAGAAGCGTTCTGGCCAGCACACGGCGACTCACGGGTTGGCGGTGAATCGCCAGGTGCGTCGACACGATCGGTAGCGCCGCGGCTCTCTGGGGAATCACATCGATCGACAGCTCGATGTCGCCCGGCTTGGGGAAGACCAACGAGATCGCGTAGTCGTGCGCCTCGTTCAGGAACGGCGACACGTGCATCGTCTTGCGCGTCGAGCCGACGAACCGACAGGCGTCACGATCGCCCTCGGCTGTGAGCACGACGGGGTAGGCCGTTCGCTCCTTCCACGGAGTGTTGCTGACCTCCAGCACGGCAGCGACGGGACCGGCCTCGCCCCAGACGACGTACGTGGTGATCGGGTTGAAGAGCCAGCCCCATCGACGAACTTGAGTGAGCATGCGAATCTGCCCCGTTGGTCGATGCGTCAGGACCGGGGTGAGCTTGGTTCGCACCTGTTCGCCGAGCCCGAGATCCGAACCGTCGCCGTAGTCCGATGATCGGAAACGGGCAACCGCCATCCGCCGCTCGGACCACAACGGGTGGGGCTTGCACAGCTCCTCCGGATGATCCGGATCCAACCAGACGTAGCTCACGCGGGACACGAACTGGTGCACCGCAGGTCGGCTTCGGCGATGGAACACACGGCCGTCGCACACCGCTGCCGGGCCGGGCTCGGCGTTCGATCTCATGAGGCGACCACCCCCAGTTCCCGACACACAGCGAGCGCTGACGCCGCTCCGTCCTCGTGGAACCCGTGGCCCCAGTAAGCACCGCAGAAGTGGATCGGACCCGCGCCGGAGATCTCCGAGCGGCGCGCCTGGGCCGCGATCGCCGGACGGTCGAACACCGGGTGGGCGTAGTCGATGGAGGTCAGGACGCGGGCCGGGTCGATGGACGCCTCGGAGTTCAGCGAGACGAGGTAGCGCCGCGAACCTGAAGCGAGACGTTGCAGCGCGGTCAGGTCGTACGTGAGCGTGGCCGAAGCTTGATCGGGACCCCGGCGTTCGTAGTTCCAAGCGGCCCAAGCCCGTCGTCTCGGAGGCAGCAACGACGTGTCGGTGTGGAGGGTTGCCCGGTTCGGCTGGTAGCCGATGG
>JAQCHM010000200.1 GCA_027730885.1 Actinomycetota bacterium
GTTGTGGAGGAGCCCGGCAACCCACTGGCGACCGATCGGCGAAAGAAGGTCGTCGGCGTTGATCGGCGTGAACTGACTGGGCCCGATGTCTGCGACCGCGCTCGCCGAGACCAACGACTGGTGGAGGTGCCAGCCGCTGGGGAAGCTTTCGGAGATGAGTCGCGGCCGACTCATGAACGTTGCGTGGAGTTCGTTGTGTCGGGCGATCTGCCGGATGGCCGAGCGCACGAACAGGGCCTGGTCGGCGAGGGACAGCCCCGACGCAGGAGCGAACGTCATCTCGATCTGGCTGGGACCGAGCTCGGCCTCGATCGTGGCCGGCGGGAAGCCGAGGGCGTCGAGCCCCAGACGGATGGGCTCCAGGATGGGAAGGATGCGGTCGAGCGGGTCCTCACCGAGGAGGTCCCATCCCGGGTGGCTGTCGGTGAGAGAGCCGTCGGCTGCCCGTCGATAGAGGTGGAACTCGAGTTCCAGCCCGGCCACGAACCGGTGACCTCGCGACGCCAGTCGGTCGACGGCGTCGGCGCAGATACGACGGGTCGAGAGTTCGATGGGAGCGCCCTGGAGGGTTTCGAGGTCCGACAGGATCACCGCGGTGTCGGCGGCCCACGGGATCAGGCGCAGCGAGCCGGGGTCGGGCCGCAGGACGATGTTCTGCACACCGACGAGGCCATCGAGCTCCGCGTTGCCGGTGGCCGCCCACAGTCCGATGGCGTAGGTGGTGCCCGTGTCCTTGTGAAGCAAGGATGCCGGAACCCCGACGCCCCGCTCCAAGACCGAGGCGAAAGACGAGACGGCAAGCGCCTTTCCCCGTAGCACACCGTGTTGGTCGGCGAACAGGACCCGAACGGTCCGGACTCCCGCGTCGGTCACGAAGGCCAGGGCTTCGTCGACGTTCATGAGAGCGGGGTCGCCCAGGTCGACGCAAGTCGCCGGGACCGGTCGAGCTCCCGCCATGCGTGGTCGCAGGCGTCGTCGAATCCGGGCTCGCCGGGCGGGTGATCGGTCACGGCGTCGATGGCGATCGGGCCATGGAACGGCTGGCCCTGGCCCGGGAGCGGAGCCGAAGATGCGGCGGCGTCGCCGAGGGCCGCGAGGAACATCCGCCGATGGGTGCGGATGCCGATGTCGGCCGGGCTCAGCTGCTCCTTGGTACGGTCGAAGATCGGCCCCTGCGACTCGACGGCCCACTGGTCGTGGACATTGATGTCACGGCCCATGCCCGTATAGGTCTCAGTCCGCTGCTCCTCGGCGTCGTAGCCCCACTGGCTGGCGATGCCAGTCGTCGGGCGGTAGCCCGGAAGCTCGACCTGGGTGATGCGTTGATTCCTCATGACGTCGGCGTCGACGGGACCGTCGAAGCTGACGAACATGGCGTACCAGTAACTGCTGACATCGTCGACCGGGACATGCCACTGGGTGATGCTCATCGAGCGGCTCATCGCGATGGTGATGGCATTCGGGAAGATGCAGTTGGACACCCGGACGTGGGTCAACTGACCGCGGAAGTCCCGGGTGGAGCGCAGCCGGAAGCCGAAGTCGGTGTCCTCGGCCGTGATGGTCGGCGGTGACGCCTCGCGCATCAGTTTGGTCATCGGGACACCGGTGTCGGCGACCAGGTCTCGGAACTGGCGACCGTACTCCTGGGTGTCGTCCTGGAGGAACCGATGGAGAAACTGCGCGTGCGCTGGGTCGATACCCACCTCGTGCGACTGGAGCCAGTTGCACTGCCACAATCCCTTGAACGAGAACACGTGCGTCGGCGGCGCGGCGAAGCAGTCGAACGTCGGTAGCGGGGGAGGACTGCCATCGCCAAGGTACGCCCAGACGATTCCGTTGCGCTCGACGACGGGGTAGCCGACGTGTTTCACCCGCTGGCAGAAGGTGCTGCCCGCGGGCTCGGCCGGCGTCTCGAGGCAGGCCCCGGTGGCGTCGAAGAGCCAGCCGTGGAACGGGCAGCGAAGTCCTCCGTCCTCGAGTCGGCCGAAGCAGAGGTCGACACCGCGGTGGGGGCACGACCGCCCGATGAGGCCGAGCTCCGACTCCTCGTTCCGGAAGAGGACCAGTTCTTCGCCGAGGAGCGTGACCGGAACCAGGGGGCGATCGCCGTCGAGTTCCTCGGTCAGGGCTGCCGGTTGCCAGTAACGACGCAGGACCGACCCTCCTGGGGTACCCGGGCCGGACTGGGTAAGGAGGCGGTTCTCCTCGGCGGTGACCATCTCGCCATTATGCCAGCCGGCTGGCCTCCGGCGCAGATTTGGGCGAGCGTGTGCCTGTGTGGAATTGGTCTGCGGGCGAGACAGCCGAACGAGTCCGGGCCAGATCGGTGTCCGCGGTCGAGGTGACGGCCTCGCACCTGGCCAGGGTCCAAGAGGTCAACCCCCGTTTGAACGCCATCACGAGACTGAACCCGGCGGCGTTGGCGGACGCAACCGAGATCGATCGTGCAGTTGCTCGCGGCGCATTCCTTCCCTTGGCCGGCGTGCCGGTGACGATCAAGGACAACATCGATGTCGCGGGGCAGACCACACCGAACGGGGTCGCTGCGCTCGATGCACGCGTCGCCGAGGTCGACGCCCCATCGGTTGCCAGCCTCCGCTCCGCCGGTGCCGTGATCCTGGGCCGCACGAATACACCAGAGTTCTCATGGCGCTGGCACACCGACAATCCGTTGTTCGGGCCGACCCTGAACCCGTGGAACCCTGCCTTGACCCCCGGAGGGTCGAGCGGGGGTGCGGCTGCGGCATTGGCCGCGGGGTTCGGCTGCCTCGCGCAGGGTAACGACGCAGGGGGCTCGGTCCGGTGGCCGGCCAACTGCACCGGTGTCGTCGGTTTGAAACCGACAGTCGGCCGGATTCCTGGCCACAACGTGACGGCCGCGGGAGAGCGTCCGCTCGGGCTCGAACTCCTGGCGAGTCAGGGCCCGATGGCCCGCAACGTCACCGACGTCGGCCACATGTTCCAGGTGCTGACTTCGGGATCGTGGCGCGACCCCGCTCATGTTCCTGCCGCGTTCATCTCGGACCACGGCATGCGTGTGGGCTGGTGTCTCGGCGCTGGAGCCGAACCGCATCCGGACACTGTGGCCGCCGTGTCAACGGCCCGTGTCGCTCTGACCGAGGCCGGGTGGACGGTGACCGATACCGAGGTGCCTGACCTGATCGCGTCGGCTCGGGACTGGGCAACGCTCATCAATACCGACTTCCACCTGCTGTCGCGCCGCACGATGCTGGAACTGGGTTCGCCTGCGATGGCCATCGTGCTCGGCGCGTTCGACGCGTTCGGACCCGCAACCGACCTCGCCGGCGTGTACGCGCTGTTGGCCCGACGTTCGGCTCAGATTCGCCAGTGGCAGCGGCTCCTGACCGAGTCGTTCGATGTCCTCGTGCTTCCGGTGACCATGGAGCCGGCGTGGCCTGCCGGAGACGACGTGACCTCGCCCGCTCGACTCGGAGGGATCTTCGCATCGAACACGCCGCTCGTTGCCTTGAACTTCCTCGGTCTGCCCGCGGTCGCCCTGCCAACGGGGGTCACCGGGGGGCGGCCGACCGGCGTCCAGATCGTCGCCCGCCGGTTTGCGGAACCGGTTGCACTGGCTGCAGCCGCGGCCATCGAGCGCATCCTGGGGACTGTCGGCATCGCCCCCATCTGACGGATCGGCGCGGCTCTCCTACGATCGTTCCGTCCGTACGAAAGGGGTCGAGATGAAACTCGAAGGCAAGGTCGCTGTCATCACCGGAGCCGCGTCGGGGATCGGTGCCGCCACGGCACGGATGTTCGTCGCTGAGGGAGCCAACGTCGTCGTGGGTGACATCCAGGACGACGTTGGCGAGAAGTTCGCGGCGTCGCTCGGGGAGAAGGCCATCTATCGTCACTGCAACGTCGCACGCGAGGACCAGGTTCGCGATCTGATCACCGCAGCGACCGACACTTGGGGTCGTCTCGACGTGCTCTACAACAACGCCGGTTTCGTCGGCGCACAGGGTCCGTTCGAGGCCACGACCGTCGACGACTACGACCTCACCATGGATGTCCTTCTGAAGTCGGTGTTCCTCGGCATCAAGTACGCCAGTCCGATCATGAAGGCCCAGAACTCCGGCTCGATCATTTCGACGGCGTCCATCTGCGGTCTGGTGCCCGACGTCGGCACCCATCTCTACAACGTGGCCAAGGCCGGTGTGATCATGATGACCAAGTCGGCTGCTCTCGAGATGGCCGAGCACGACGTGCGGGTCAACGCCATCTGCCCTGGGTTCATCGCAACGCAGCTGGCAGCGGGACGGGAGCTTTCGACCATCGACGCCGACGAGAACGCCGAGCGCTTGGCCAAGGTCAAGGACCGGATGTCGGACTCCCAACCGTTACGCCGGATGGGCGATCCCGACGACATCGCGCGGATGGCCTTGTTCCTCGCCTCCGATGACTCGGCCTGGATCACGGGCACCGCGCAAGTGGTCGACGGCGGGCTCACGCTCGGCAAGCCGTGGCGCAAGCAAACCAAGGCCGTCACCCAGCCGGGTCCTATTCGGATGTACAAACCGGCCGATTGAGTCGGCCGGCGGCACTCTCGGCGATGTAGACCGGCACCCCCGCGCAGAAGGTCATCTGCACCTCGAGCGCATCGTTCAACACCACGAGATCGGCGATCGCGCCGCGGCTGATGCGTCCCCGGGTGCGGTCGCCGATCACGTCCGCGGGGATCGTCGACGCACATCGAAGCGCGGCCGAAACGCTGCAACCGGTGAAGGCGACCAGGTTGCGTACCGCCTCACCCATCGCGAGGAGGCTCCCGGCCAGGGTGCCATCGAGCCGCCGAACGCTCGTGCCGTCGGATCGGACCGAATGAGCGCCGAGGGTCGGCTCGCTCGCTGCGGCTTGATCGAGCGCCATGGGCGCCACCGCATCGGTGACGAGGAGCAGGCCGTCGGGGCCCTTGGCCCGCCACACGAGGTCGACGGCCACGGGGTCGACGTGAACACCGTCAACGATCACGCCAACGGTGACGTCGGGGTTCGTCAGGGCCGCGCCGACGAGACTGGGAGCTCGGTGCCCGAACGGCGCCATGGCGTTGAAGAGGTGGGTCACCAGGGAGATACCCGCGCCGAAGGCCGCGCCGGCCTCAGCACTGTCGGCGTCGGTATGCCCGGCCGACACGACGACGCCCCGCCGCCTCAGTTCGGCGACGACTTCGTAGGCACCGGCGAGTTCCGGTGCGAGCGTCACGAGAGTGACACCGCGGGCTCGGTTCCATCCGTCGATCAGATCGAGATGCGGTAGCCGGAGGTGCTCGATCGGGTGGGCACCCACTCGGAGGGGATTGAGCATGGGGCCCTCGAAGTGGAGTCCGATCGGGGTTGCGCGGGCTCGGAGAGTTGCCGGCGGCGCCGCCAAGGCCTCGATGGCTTCGTGATAGCGCGCGGGAGGAGCGGTGATGATGGTCGGCAGGAAGGACGTCACGCCGAGTCGAGGAAGCAGCGCCGCGAGGTCCCACATCGACGAAGGATCCGATGAGAGGTCCAGTCCGAATGCCCCGTTGATCTGCAGATCGACGAAGCCGGGCGCAATCACGAGATCGGTGGCGTCGATCACGAGGTCTCGGTCGGACCCTTCGTCCCCCGATACGGTCTCGACGGCCTCGCCCACGATGACTCCATCGTGGGCGACGACATCGCGCCGAGAGAACCCCCGGCCGATCAGCGCTTGGCCTCCGCGGAACACGACCCGGGTCATGGCACGAGCGTAGGTCGTATGAGGGGTTCGTGGCGCATACCCTCAACGCAGATCATGAGCGAACATCCCTCACACCCGAAGTCGGCAGCGGCCCTGCTCATGATCGGCGTCGTCGCCTTCATCGTCCTGATGGCTTACCTCGGCCCGACCAACCGGTAGGGCCGCCCACGTGGCACCCACCCGGTTCGCAGCGATCGTGCACAATGTCCACCGGCTGCACTTCGACGACGGCTCGCCCGCTCGTGCCGCTTCGGGCATCGTTGCCTTAGGCCAAGGTTTTCTGATTGCCCAGGACGACGCCACCCATGCCGCGTCGTGGCAACCACCCTTCCCGGCCGAAGGGCTGAGGCTCCTTCCCCCCGTGACGAGCCAAGCGGGCGAGTTACTCGATGTCTTCAGTGAGCCAGCAGGCACCAAGAAGTTGAAGCCTGACCTCGAGAGCGCCTGCCCGATCGAGGTCGACGGTCAGGCGGCCGTGTTGTTCCTGGGATCGGGCTCGAGCGCGGCCCGCAACCGCGGCGTGTTGGTAGCCGACTCGACCGCCGATCCGTCGGTTTCGGTGGCCGACCTGAGCGAGTTCTTCGCGGCGGTGAACGATGCCCTGGGCCTGGCATCGGGCGACGATTCCACCCTGCTGAACCTCGAGGGTGTGTGCTGTCAGGGCGACCGGCTTCGTCTGTTCAACCGGGGCAACCACGGCGCCGGATTGGCCAACGCCAGCGTGGACGTCAGCCTTGCGGGCTTCCTCTC
>JAQCHM010000201.1 GCA_027730885.1 Actinomycetota bacterium
CTTCCTGGAAGGGGCACAGTGACCGCGTTCCCGCGAAACACCGCCATCGTCGGCGTGCACGAGCATCCCAGCCGCTTCTCGCCCGACAAGACCGAGTTCCAGATCATGGCCGAGTGCGCCAGAGAGGCGCTTGGCGAAGCCGGTCTCACCATCAAGGACGTCGACGGTCTCTTCGGAGCCAGCATGACCATGGGCATGATGGGCATCGTCGACCTCGCCGAGTACCTCGATCTCAAGCCCAACTACGTCGATGGCACCAACATCGGTGGCTCGTCGTTCGTTGCCCACGTCAACCACGCCGCCGCGGCCATCAGCGCCGGGATGTGCGAGGTGGCGCTGGTGCTCTATGGCAGTACCGCGGCGTCGACCTCGATGGCCATCGGTACCGGCGGCGGCCACCGCGGTGACCCACTCGCCTCCTTCTCGGGCCCCTACGGCATGACCACCGTGGGCAGCTACGCCATGTACGCCAACCTGCACATGCAGCGTTACGGCACCACTTCCGAACAGTTGGCCGAGATTGCCGTGACCATGCGGCGCCACGCCGGCCTCAACCCCAACGCCAAGATGCGTGCGCCCATCACCGTCGATGATGTCCTGTCCAGCCGGGTCATCTCGTCGCCGCTGCATCTGCTGGATTGCTGCATCATCAGCGACGGCGGGGGAGCGGTCGTGGTGACCTCGCTCGAACGGGCCCGTGACTTGGCGACCGCGCCGGTCGTCCTGCTCGGTTGCGGCGAAGCGGTGACCCATCAGGAGATCGGATCGCCCGATCTGCTCACCATCGCGGCCCGTCAGTCCGGCGAGAAGGCGTTTGCGATGGCTGGGTTGCAGCGAGGCGACATCGACCTGGCCATGATCTATGACTCGTTCACCATCACGGTGCTCGCCACGCTGGAGAACCTCGGGTTCTGTCAGCCGGGCGAGGGTGGGGCCTTCGTCGGGAACGGTCGGATCGGCCTCGGTGGTGAGTTGCCCGTCAATCCCGATGGCGGCGGGCTGTCGTCGAACCATCCCGGCATGCGGGGTATCTTCCTCGTGATCGAAGCGGTCAAACAGCTCCGGGGGGAGTGCGGCGACCGTCAGGTGAGCGGCGCTCAGACCGCGTTGGCCCACGGCACGGGCGGGACGATCGGCGAGAAACATTCAGGAGCCACCCTCATACTCGGAGTCGACCGATGAGCACCCCTGCAAACGTGACGCCCGATGCCCGACCCGCGATCAAGCACCCGGCGCCCCACGCTTCGTGGGAGACCCGCGGTTACTGGGAAGGCGCAGGCCGAGGCGAGCTCGTCCTCCAGCGGTGCCGCTCGTGCGGGACGGTCCAGCACCGGCCGCGGGGCGTGTGCGCAACGTGTCTCGCCGGTGAACCCGAGCACTTCGTCGCCAGCGGGCGTGGGACGGTCTACACCTTCACCGTGACCAACCAGAACATGGCGGCCGGCTTCGCCGAGGCTTGTCCCTACGTGATGGCCTATGTCGACCTCGAAGAGGGTCCACGCCTGTTGACCAACATCGTCGACTGTGACCCTGATTCGGTGAGCATCGGCATGGCCGTCGTCGTCGCCTTCGTCACCACCGAACGCGATGACGGTGAAGCCTTCGCCGTTCCGGTGTTCATCCCGGCATGATGTTCGATTGATGATCCTCGATCTGCACACGCACAGCGTGAAATCCGATGATGGCCGGGCCAAGGTCGAGAACTACTGCAAGTGGATCCAGAAGAAGCAGTTGCCCCTCGACGGCTTCGTGCTCACCGAGCACCGGCAGTTCGATGCGGACTCCGACTATCGGGAACTCGAGGACCGCTACGGGCTCGTCATCCTGAAGGCGAGCGAGGTCGAGACCGAGTACGGCCACGTGCTCATCTACGGCGTCAACGACGATCTGGTCAACAGCTTCGACTTCGCCGATGTCACCAATCCGTTGCCCATGGTGCTCGAGGCGGCCGATCGCTGTGGCGCATTCGCTGCGCCGTGTCACCCCGGCCGCAAGAACGTCGGTCTCTTTGCCCACTACCTGACCAAGGGAGCCGTGGACGGCGTCCACACCGTCGAGGTGTTGAACGGGGGGAGCATCCCTGGCGAGGACGAGTTGTCAGTGACCAGAGCCGCCGAGTTCGGCTACCGGGGCTTCGGGGGAAGCGACTCCCACATCGTCAGTCGCATCGGGTACTGCGCGACCGAGTTCGACGACGACATCGAGGACGTCGACGGTCTGTTGAACGCGTTACGGGGTGGGTCGTTCCGGCCGATCTCGCTGCGAGGCTTGGCCGACGACCGAGAGAATGGAGACCAGCCATGAACGACGATCGTCCGGCAGCCACCCAGGCCGACCTTCCCGCGATCAGGGAGCGTTGGGTCGGGGTGGAGTTCGACGTCGCCACCTTCGAGATGGAACCCGGGCGCATGGTCGCGTGGGCCACTGCGTGCGGTGACACCGACCCGCGGTTCATCGATCCGACGCACCCCGATTTCCAGGCGTATCCCAACTTCACGTCGCACTGCACGACGCATCGCGTCCTCCCCGACGAGTTCCCGAAGATCGGGCCCGGCTTCGGCATCGACGGCGGCAAGACCGTCGACTGCTTGGGTCCGATACGGGCCGGCGACGTGCTCACCGGCGCGGCCACCATTGCCGACATCTACGACAAGACTGGCCGCTCGGGAACGATGGTGTTCATTGTCCAGCGCATGACCTACCACAACCAGCGCGGCGAACACGTGTCGACCGTCGACTGGAAGATGATTCGCCAGCTCTGAAAGAGATCCCATGACCAGCCCCGAGCCCACCAGTTCCGACCCAGCCAGCTCCGGGTACGGCGTCACGTTCGACCAGATCGAACTCGGCGACGAACTCCCCGTCGAGCATCCCGATGTCTCGCTCGAGCGTGTCAAGTTGTGGTGCGATGCCGCCGACCAGCACTTTCCTCGCTTCCTCGATCACGAGGCAGCCAGGGCCGAGGGCCTGCCGGGAGCCCTCGTGCCGGGAATCATGAATCAGGGCTTCCTGCTCGCCCTGCTCCATCGGTGGGCGCCGAGCGCGACGGTCCGGAAGATCGACACGGTCTTCCGCGGGCAGATGGTCATCGAGACCGAACTCACCATCACCGGTGCCGTCACCGATACCGACGAGGACGAGCGGACCGTCGAGGTCGACCTGACGGTCGTGGGGCCCGACGGGCGTACCGGGGTGATCGGCACCGCCATTCTCGCGTTCGAGTAGGTCGACGCCCATCGAGGTCGACAAAGGCCGTCGCAAGCGCCGTGGGCCGAACAGCCCATCAGTCCGAGGCGACATTCATCCGATGCAAGGGGCATGGCTCAGTTCCATTTCCTGGACATGAACGACGCGCGTCGGCCGAGCGAGTTCCCCCGCATCTCGGAGCGGTACCGCGCGGAGACCATGGCCGTCTGGTATCCGCCGAGCCGGCGCAAGTTGTTCGCCGGCAAGCCCCAGCCGATCGAGGTTCACGTGGTCGACCTCTCGGTGGCAGGAGCACTCTTCGGTGCCCCGACCAACCCCGCGATGGAACTGGGTTCGAAGGTGAAGGTGCAGTTCGATGAGGTCTGGGGCGTTTCGGTGATCCGCAACGTTCGAGCGTCTTCATCACCGGCCCTGAGTTTCTATGGCGTCTCGTTCTTCCAGATGAGCACCGAACTCGAGATGAAGGTCATGGACCTCGTGGTCGCGATCAAGTCGACTTCCTGAACCACGTAGGTCGGTTGACTGGGGCGATCGGACGCTCCGGATTCTACCATCGCTGGCGGCGTGAGCAGTTGGCGGAGGTCGGAACAGCGTGGCGAGATCGACGAGAGGAAGGCGGATCAGGGCAGGCGCTGGCCTCGCGTTCGCTGCTCTCGGAGCCGTTGTTCTCAACCATCCGTCGGCCTTCGGTTCGGACCGCGGACTCGACCGGGTCGAACTCACCGCGCTCGCTCAGTCGGCGACAGTTCGGGTGGCGGGGCGATCCTGTGGCGTGACGCGAACCGGGAGCGGTTTCGTCGTGGGATCGACGCTCCTGACCAACCGCCATCTGGTGGTAGGGGCATTCGAGGCGAAGGTCGATCAGCCGCTCGCTCCCGTGCTGGTGGGTGTCCGGCGAACCGCAGACCGTCTGGATCTGGCATCGCTCGATCCAGTGCCCTCCATGCCGCTCGAGCTCGCGAAGGCCGACGCCTCGGTTGGAGACCCCGTGGTGTTCGCCGGCCATGCATCGGGAGGACGATCGGTCGTTCGCGATGGCACGGTGCATCTGTTCGCCGATGGGACGATCTACGGGGTCGGTGGTCCGGGCATGCTGGTCGACGGCGTCTCGTCCGTCGGATTCTCCGGCGGACCGGTACTCGATCGCAACGGTGACGTTGTCGGCATCCTCCAGGGATGCGAACCGAACCTGCGACTGACGGTGGCCATTCCCGTCTCGGCCGTCGAGGCCTGGTTGCAGGACGGTGCAGCCTCGCTCCAGCGCGAGACAACATAAAGCAGGACTAGAGAAGATGCTACGTACGTTTGCGGGCAGTCGACGGGGGGCGCCCAGCGTGGCTTCTGAACGACCGTGCATGTCAGGTCTCGGCAAGGGGCTTGCCGGAATCCTCGGCGATGCGCTGGCCTACGATCGTGCGCCTGAGGTATCCCAACTCCTCAGGGTCTCCGGCGTTCGCCGCCACCCTGAGATGCGCCGGCTCGTTTCGGAGTTGGCCCTCGGCTCGATGGCAGAGGGGTTCGGGGCGCAATCGGCGGTTCTGGTGAGCAGGGACGGAGACGGCCGACTGAGTTCGGTCGCCGCGCGGCTCGCTCCGAACTGGAACCTGCTCGATCCTGTCTCATTCGAGACTGTGGGTCGCCTCTACCAGGCCCTCGTGGAGGAGCCGGGACCGAACACGTCGGGCAACTCGTGCAGGCTGTCGTCCGAACAGTTCACCCTCGAGGGGGCGTCGATCCTCGTGTGCCGATCGTCGTCGGGCTCGGTGGTGACTGCGACGGCCATCGTCCGCCGCGAGGCGTTCTCCGACAACGAGGAAGCGACCATCGGTCGAATCGTGCGATCCGTTGCAATCGCTCTGCGCGGGGAGACCGACGCCAGGTTGCTGCAGCGGCTCACGGTCGAGTTGGCAACGCCACTCGTGTCGAGCCAGGACGACCAGTCGGTCGCCCACGTGACGTTGACCCACGACGGGTCTTCGCCCGTACGCGAGGGCCTGGCCGAGGACCCCGATCCGGTGAGCGCGGTGGCCATCGCGGCAGCTCGTGCGTGTTCGGACTCGCTTGCCGTCACCTTCGTCGGTCAGATCAGGTTCCAGGACGGGCCATCGGCCCACGTCGTGACCGTCGTCGTGTTGCGGGATCGCAACGGTCCGCTCTTTGGTCTGTCGATCACCGACCCGACATCGCAGACGGGTCCGGCCGAAGCGGTGCTCAACGCCGCCGGGGTCACGGGCAGTCTCTGAGTAGGCAGTCTCTGAGCCGTTCTCGGCATGGCACTGGTAGGTCGGGACCTTGAGTAGGCTCGGTTCCGTGGTTGTGTTGCTGCGGGTGTTGAAGCGAGCTTCATCGCTGGGTCTGGTGCTGGTCGCAATCGCTGCGGTCATGGCCGCAGCCGTGCTGACCATCATCCCCCAGGTGGCGACCATCGCCACCGCTCACGAGATGAGCGCGGCCCAGCTCGAACTCGACGATCTCGCACAGCGATCGTCGATGTACTCGGCCGATGGCGCTTTCATGACCTATTTGGCCGGTTCCCAGAACCGCGAGCCGGTGTCACTCGACCAGATCCCCCGGCCGGTCATCGGCTCGATCCTGGCCATGGAGGACAGCGCCTTCTACCAGCACGATGGTGTGAACTATCGGGCGATCTTCCGCGCACTGGTCACCAACATCAACGCCGGCGCCATCGAACAGGGCGGTTCGACAATCACCCAGCAGCTGGTCAAGAATGCGCTGCTCGGTTCGCAGCGGGACTTCGATCGTAAGAGTACCGAGGCGTTCTACGCGCTTCGCCTCGAGCGTCAGTTGACCAAGGACGAGATCCTCGAGCGGTACATGAACACGGTGTATTTCGGCTCGGGCGCGTATGGGGTCCAGGCCGCGGCCGAGACGTATTGGGGCTACGAGGACGTCAGTCAGTTGGGATGGGAGGAAGGCGCCATGCTGGCCGGTCTCATCCGCAACCCCCGTCGTTACGACCCGACCCGCAACGCGGTCGACGCTCGGGCCCGTCGGGAAGTCGTGGTCGACGTCCTGCTCGCCGGCGAGGTCATCGACGAAGCCCAGGCGGAAGCCATCAATGCCTCACCGCTCCCGGCTGAGCGGCGCACTCCGTTCTCCACTGGGGCAACCGACTACTTCACCGAGGAGGCCCAGAACGAGCTGTTCAACAACCCCGACATTCCCCTCGGTGCGACTCAGGAGGAAAGGGAACGAGCCATCTTCTTCGGCGGGCTGAAGATCTACACCACCTATGACTCGCTCGCCCAAGC
>JAQCHM010000202.1 GCA_027730885.1 Actinomycetota bacterium
GTCGAGGATGCCGAGTCGATCGAGCAGCAGATCGATTCGTTCGGAGGCGAGACGCTCGGCGTCGGGCCAACGTCGACTCCGAATCAGCAGCGAACCGAGCAACGCTTTGGCCCATGCCCCCCAACCCGACCAGGACGTGGGTGGGGCAACGGGCTGGAGTCGCTGGGCCAGGTGAGCGACGAAGTCGACGAGGGAGGCCGCCGCTCGGCGATCCTCCTCGGTGTCGAGGTGGGCCGCGAGGCGGGTCAACCGTGGATGCCAGTCATCACCGTCGACGACGCCGGCCTGACGGGACAAGCGGTCCCAATGGCTCGTGGGCACCGGTTGGCCATCAGGAAGACGCAGAGGCGCCGAACTGACCAAGGAGATGAACGCGCCGCGCTCGATCCCGGACCGGGCGAGCTCAAGCAGCCGGAGCAGCGTTCGCCCGGCGAGGGACGCCGTCAACGGCCGGTAGCCCGGAGCGGAGAACGGGAGGTCGGAGGCTTCGAGATGCTCGTGGATGAGGGAGGCGTACGGATCGCTGGAGGTGTAGAGCAGCGCCATACGAGCAAGCGGGACACCGGTGGCCGCGTGGGCCGTCAGCTCACGAACCGCCGAACGAACCTCGTCTTCGGGATCGGACACCTCGAGCACCCTGGCCCCGACCGGCTTCGGCTCGATCGACCCCGGAACCTCGAGCGCGGGAAGTCCCCAGCCGGCCATGCGCTTCAGATGACGGTCGTCGAGCGCAGCATCGCCGGTGAGACCGAGGATCACCGTGCAGTCGTCGCGGCTCGACAGGGCGGCCAGAAGGCGGCCCTCGGAGGCGGCGACCGGATCGGGGAGGAAGACAACCAGGGCGCCGCGAGCCCCGACCGGCAGTTCGGTCAGCGCTTCGAGCGCCAGACTCAGGACGTCCGAGGCGATACAGGCACCGCCGGGCCGGCCCGAGTCAAGGCGCTGAGCCGCACCGGCCAGGGCCCGCAACGCGTCCCCCGACAAACCACCCGACCCCTGAAGGCGCCGGAACACCGGTCGGGGCAGCCCCACCAGCTCCCGCTGGAGGCGGAGGAGGCGGTCCTCCGTGGTGCGGTGTCCGGCCACCGCGCCGAAGTGACCCGGCTCCTCGGCCAGTTCGGAGCGGAGCGCGGCCTGCAACTCGAGTGACGACGCCGGATGTTGACCGAGCGAGGCCAGCCTCGACCGACTCAGTTCTTCGATCAGCCGGTCGAACGTGACGACGTCGACCCCGGCCATACCGGTCGGCGACTGGGCAGCCAATGCCCGTCGAACGCCGAGGGCGACGAGGGGTCCGGCGCACACCACCAGAGCGGGAGCGAGCGGGTCGACATCGCGATCGAGGACTCGGGCGAGGTCAGCCATGGCCCGAGTACCGAACTGGCTGGTGATGATCTGGCCCACGCCCCCACCCTAAACCCGAGCAGTGACATCTACGGCGCCTCGGTGTTCAGGGAAGGCGTTCGAAGCGCCAGTCGGTCGGTCGACCGTCGTGGTACCGCATGACGCCGTGAAAGGGTCTCGGATCGTCGTCGAAGACCAGCGGCAGGAAGTGACGGTCGCCTTCCCACATCGGCAGCCCTGCCAATTCTCGAGTGCGGGCGTCCTCCGAACAGGCATCGATCAGCCGCCGACGATCGACCCACGAGAGCGTGCCCTCGGGATTGTCCGCGGGAACCTCGCCGAGGAAACCCTCGACCACGAAAACGAAGCCCAACCAGTCCTCGCCCGCAGGCCCGAAGCCGGGCCACGCGATCGTTCCTCTGAGGCGCGCGTCGGTGATGGTCAGGTTGGCTTCCTCGGACACCTCGCGTCGCAGGTTCTCGGTGATGCTCTCGCCCCGCTCGAGCTTGCCGCCAAGGCCGTTGTACTTGCCGAAGTGGTCGTCGTACGGTCGGGCCACCCGATGGATCATGAGCACCTGGTCACGATCCCGGTTCCAGATGTAGGCGAGCGAGCCGACGATGGGGAGCGTGATCGCCCCGTGCGGGGGCGGCGCCGGACGTGGGAGTTGACGGGACACTCCAGCATTCTGCCCATACCACTGCGTTCTGCCCCGCGTTGCTCAACTTGCTAACTTGACCGAGCCGATACCCAGTAGCTTGACCGAGCCAACACCAACAGGGAGCCGTCGAGTGCCGCACGCCATTGGAGTCGATCTCGGTCGCCACCGATCCTTCTGTTCGCTTGGCACCGACGACCATCACGGCCTGGTTCCGCTGAACGAAGCGGGCGACACCGGGCTCTGGCTCCGATGGTCGGGAACGGGTCGTAGCGAGCGGATCACCGATCGGATCCTGCGCCTGGCCGGCAGCAAGCAGCTCGCGGCGGCCGAGACCGTGAAGCGGGTGGTCGAGGCGATCTTCCCCGAGCTCGAGGCCGGTTGCCAACTGGCCGGTACTCCCCTCGTCGTCGTGCCGCCGGGCTTCGGCCCCGCGTGCAGAGACGCGGTTCGAGAGGGCTTCGCTGCGGTCGGGTTGCCGTTGGAGGCCGATCACCTCGCGGATCGGCCGCTCGCCGCGCTCGCAGGCTGGCTGGCCAGTGCGTCGGACCATCCACGATCCGGAGTCGTCGGACTGATCGACAACGATCACGGTCAATTGTCGTTCTGCGCCGCGGATCTCGAAACATCGAGGCTCCTCGTGTCGGTGCCGCTCAGCCGCGACGGCTTCGACGATCCCAACGACGTCGGCGGCAGGCTCACCGATGCCCTCGATCGCGTCGCCCGGCTCGTTGCCGGCGAAGCGGGCGAACCACAGGTCCTGACCGGCGGCGAGGCCTGGTCGGGAATCAAACAGGTCGTCCTCAGCGGCACCAGGACCGACGACCCCCGAGTACGAGCACTGGCGACCATGGTCCTACGTCGGCCTACTGGCTCCCTCGACACGGGCTCCGGGTCGGTCACCGTGCTCGGGGACGAGACCGCGCCGGTGCTGGGACTCCTCCATCTCGACGTCTTCGCGTCGTGGACCGCCTGCTGGCCCACCCTGGCCATCACGCTCGACGACGTCGCCTTCTCGACCGGCTACACCTGTCTGCGCGTCGGCGCGGCGCGCCATGCCGAGGACAGCACCCTCCTCGCCGGTCCGGGCGCCCGACTCGGTCTCGCCCAGGCGGGCGCTGCTCTGACCCTCGTCGCCGGCTCCGCCCGAGGGAAGGCCGTCGAGCTTCCCGCCGACCTCGGTCTCTCTCCTCGTTTCAGGGTCTTCGACGACGGCCGACTCCTGGTCCTGGGCGAACAGGGCACCCGGCCGGTTAGCCTCCGCGTCGTCTGGCCGGCGCCGACCAACGCGGTCGACGAGGTACACATCGACGCCATCGGCCGGCGTCCGCTCGTCCTACGAGGGATCGCGGTTCCCGAAGACCGTGTTCCCGAAGACCGTGTTCCCGATCAGGTCAGGCCCACAGACGGTCGACCACATCGAGCCACAATTTCGTAGTCAATCGCAGCGACTCTCGGTCGATGCGCTCGTTGTGACCGTGGAAGCGGCGGAAGAACTCGCCGCCGTCGACCTCGTTGCTGAGTAGGCCGGCGCCGTAGGCCACCGCGCCACGCTGGCGGAAAAACCGGCTGTCGGTACCACCGGTGACAATGCTGGGAATGATGTTGGCCTCGGGGTAGGCATCGGCCATGGCCGAGGTCAACGCCGTCCACAGTCGATTGTCGGTGGGTGAGGCCGTCGATGCGTCCTCGTGAATGACCTCGACCTCGATCCAGTCCATGGCGTCGCCGAGCGCGGTGCGCAGGTGTTCCCGGACATCGTCACCGGTTTCGCCGGGCAAGGTGCGAATGTCGACCTCCAACACGACCTTGTCGGGGATGACGTTGGTCTTGACCCCGCCGGCAATGACGTTGGGGCTGAACGTCGTGTGACAGCAGGCGTGCGCGTAGCGCGCGGCGTCGGGCGGCAGTTCGTGCAATGCCTCGTCGAGCGCCTGGGGATCGAGCAGGCGGCGACTCAGGTCGTCGGGCAATCCCATGGCCTTGATCCTGGCCCCCCACATCTCGTCCAGCTTGGGCGCGGGCCGGTAGTCGACCAGGCGACGCACCACCTCGGCTGCCTTCACCAACGCGTTGTCGGTACCCCAGGGAGCGGATCCGTGACCGGGCGAGCCCTTCACGGTGATGCGGCGCCAGCCAACACCCTTTTCGGCCGTGGTGACGAGGAGACTGCTGCCCTCCTTCGAGTGCATGGGGATCCCGCCGAACTCGGTGAGCACAAAGTCGCAACGAAGCGCGTCCCACTCATCACGCACCAGCGGTTGGGCCCCGTACTTGCCGCCCGCTTCCTCGTCTGCGACCGCGAAGTACACGATGTCGCCCGGGTAGCGCTTGCCCGACAGCAGGAGGTGGCGAAAGGCTACGGTCATCGACGACGTCAGGTTCAGCATGTCGACCGCTCCCCGACCCCAGACCTCGTCGACGCCGCGTTCGTTGGGAACCAGATCACCGCCGAAGGGGTCACGGAGCCATCCGTCGGCCGACACCGGCACGACGTCGGTGTGGCCCATGAGGCAGAGCGCAGGAGCCGTCGGATCGGTACCTTCCCAGCGGGCGATCAGCGAGGTCCGGCCCGGTTGGAGTTCATAGGTCTGAAAGTCGACGCCGGTGGTCTCGAGTTCGTCCCGGAGCAGCCGGGCCGAGCGATCCTCATGACCAGAGGCGACGAGCCCGTCGTTCACACACTGGTTCCGGATCAGGGCCTGGAGCAGCTCGACCGTCTCATTGGTGAGACGGTCGAGGGTGGTCGGATCGGTTGTCATGCAAGGAGTCTAGAACTGCAGTCGGGTCGTAGGGATCAGCGACCTTCGAGGGCTTCGAGGAGGGCCGGGAGCACCTTGTGCACGTCGCCCACGATGCCGAGATCGGCGATGCCAAAGATCGGGGCTTCTGGGTCCTTGTTGATGGCGATGATGTTCTTGGAACCCTTCATCCCCACGAGGTGCTGCGTGGCGCCGCTGATGCCGACCGCGATGTACAGGTCAGGCTTCACGACCTTGCCCGTCTGCCCCACCTGCTGGGAATACGGCACCCAGCCGGCGTCGACGATGGCCCGGGAGGCACCGGCCGCGCCCTTCAGCTTCTTGGCCAGCGACTCGACCATGCTGTACTTGCCGGCCTCGCCCAGCCCGCGTCCACCGGAGACGACCACCGCGGCCTCGTCCAGCTTGGGGCCGTCGGACTCCTCGATGAAGCGATCGGTGACGGTCGCTCCCCCCGCGCTGCCCAGGTCGGGCAGATCGAGTTCCTCGGTTGCTGCCTCGTTCCCGCCCGAGGCCTCGGGCGGGAACGACTTGGGCCGAACGAGGGCCAGGAACGGGCCCTCGCCCGTGAACTTGGTCTTGATGTCGGTGGCACCGCCGAAGATGGTGGCAACGGCAACGAGGGCGTCGCCGTCGAGTTCGAGATCGATGCAGTTGGAGATGACGGTGCGGTCGAGCGTCACGCCGAGGCGGGCTGCGGTGTCACGGGCGTCGTAGGTGGTGGCGAAGAGGATGGCGTTGGGCGACTCGCCGCCCTCGATGGCCGCAGCAATGGCGGCGGCGGCCGACGGGCCGACGAGGCGATCGTCGACGTCGATGCCATAGACCGTCTCGGCCCCGAACTCGCCAACCTTCTCGGCGATGTCGTCGGGATCGCCGGCGTACACACAGGCGACGGTGTCGGCCAGCTCACGGGCCTTGGTGAGGAGTTCGAGAGTCGTGGAGGTGACCCGACCTTCGTTGGCTTCGGCAAATACCCAAATGGTGTCCAGCGTCATGTCAGGCTCCTCAGATCAGCTTCATGTTCTCGAGGTACGCCACGATCTTGGCGAAGCCCTCTCCGTCGTCTGCGATGATCTCGCCCGCTTGACGCTTGGGCGCGTTTGCGACGTCGACGATCTCCTGGCCCGCACCGGCCCACCCGACCTGGTCGGTCCCGAAGCCGAGGTCGGCCGCGGTCTTCTGCTCGACCGGCTTGGACTTGGCCGCCATGATTCCCTTGAACGAGGGGTAGCGGGGTTCGACGACGCCGGCGGTGACCGAAACCACGGCGGGTAGCGGGCATACCACGCTGTCGTAACCGCCGTCGGTCTGGCGCTTCACCTTCAGCTCGTCCCCGTCGACCTCGATCGCCTTGGCCGCGGTGACCGAAGGCAGACCGAGCAACGCCGCGATCATCTCGGGGACGACACCGGTGTAACCGTCGGAGCTCTCGGCACCGGCAATGACGAGGTCAGGCTCTTGGCCTCTGATCGCCGAAGCAATGAGCTTTGCCGTGGTGAGGGCGTCGGAACCCACGAGGGCGGGATCGCTGATGAGCGTGGCCGATGCCGCGCCCATGGCGAGCGCGGTCGCCAGCCCGGAACGTTCACCGTTCGGCGCCATCGACACCAGAGTCACCTCCCCCTCTCCGGCAGCATCGACGAGCTGCAGCGCCATCTCGACGCCGTAGCTGTCGGACTCGTCGAGGATGAGTTTCACA
>JAQCHM010000203.1 GCA_027730885.1 Actinomycetota bacterium
TCGCCCCAGGTCTCGTCGGGCAGGCCGACCACCGCGGCCTCGACGACGTCGGGATGCTCGTACAGGACGGCCTCGACCTCCTCGGGTGCGATGTTCTCGCCGCCGCGAATGATCATGTCGCCCGAGCGGCCCGACAGAAAGAGGTAGTTGTCGTCGTCGAGGTAACCGAGGTCGCCGGTGTGGACCCAGCCGTCGGTGTCGATGGTGACCCGCGTCTTCTCCTCGGCCCCCCAGTAGCCGTCCATGGCGCGGTAGGTGCGAAGCTGGACCTCGCCGGGTTCACCGACGCCGAGCACGTTGCCCTCGGGGTCGACGATCCGGATCTCGACATCGTCCAGCACCTGGCCGACCGAGCGGATGCGGGCCAGCTTGAGGTCGTTGTCCAGCACGTGATCGTCGGGGCCGAGCACTGCGACCGTTGAAGTGGTCTCGGTCTGGCCGTACGCGCCCGAGAAGCTGACCGTGTTCGGAAACGCGTCGATGGCCCGCTTGATGACCGCAGGTGGCATCGGGGCCGCGCCGTAGGTGAGGGCCTCGAGCGACGTCAGGTCGGTGCCGGCGATGGCGCGCGACTCGAGCACCTTGGCCAGCATCGTGGGGACCAGAAAGGCGTGCGTGACCTGGTGGAGCTGGACGTAGCGCAGCCAGTCCTCCGGGGTGAACTGGCTCATGACGACCGTGACGCGACCGGCGTACATGGCGTTGAGGAATGAGGTGAGGCCTGCGATGTGGTAGAGCGGGGCCGCCAGGACCATCCGGCCGATGTCGCTGCCGTCGGCTGCGTCGTTGGCGCCCATGATGTACCCGGTGAGTGCCCCATGGGTGAGCTTGACGCCTTTGGGCATCGACGTCGTGCCCGAGGTGTAGAGCAGGGTCGCCAGCTCCTCGTCCTCGACGTCGTTGACCAGCGGCCACTCCTCGGCTGCGTCCCGGCGGCCGATGTAGTCGTCGTCGAGGTAGATGACGTCGGTCAACGTGCCGGGACGGCAGCGTTCGACCAGCTCGCGGTAGCGGGTCTCGGTGAACAGAACCTTGGAGCCCGAGTCGGCCAGCAGGTGAGCGACTTCCTCGTCGGCCGCCCGGTAGTTCATGGGCACGATGGTGGCGCCGATGGCCGACGTGGCGAAGATCGCCTCGATCAACGCTGTGGAGTTGGTGGCGAAGACGCCGACCCGGTCGCCGTGCTCGACACCCAACTCGGTGAGCAGGCCTGCCGTCAGTCCGACGGCGGCGCGAAGTTCCTCGTAGGTGACTTCTCGGGCCCCACCGGGTGCGGTGGTGTCGATGAGCGCGACCGAATCGGGCACGATCATCGAAGGCAGGTCGAGCAGGCTGGCGAGGTTCACTGGGTTCCCCCAAAGAAGAGTCCGATAAGAAGCGCGCCCCAAAACCGTGACGCGGTTCTCCATCTTCGCCCGGGTCGACGCGGATTGCCACCTGGGGCTGTGAGTTCGGTCACAGGATGGGACAGTCCGGCAGGCATGGTCGAGGTCCGCTACGTTCGCCGCTGTGACGAACGCTCAGCGCGAACCGGCCGATGATCCGCTCGACACGTTTGGGGGATCAGCCTCGGGCGAATCGTCGGTTCCCGTTGGTCAGCCGTTGCGGGCCGTGCGGGTCCTCGAGCTTGCGACCGGAGTGGCAGGCCCGTTCGCCGGTAAGCTGCTGGCCGATTTCGGGGCCGACGTGGTGAAGGTCGAGCCCCCTGGCGGTGACGAGGCCCGAACCCACGGGCCCTTCCCGGAGCGACTCGAGTCTCGACCGGTCGACGATCCCGAGCGTCGCGAGAACAGCGCGCTGTTCCTCCACCTGAACGCCAACAAACGGTCCATCGTCCTCGACCTCGACGACCTCGACGACCAGGAACTCGTCCGACGACTGGTGGCCGACAGCGACCTCGTCATCGAGTCGTACCCGCCGGGGTTCCTCGCCGCCCGGAGCCTTGATTACCCGCATCTGGTGCAGCTCAACCCCGATGTGGTCGTGGTGAGCGTCACCCCTTTCGGACAAACCGGGCCCTACTCCCACTTCGTGGGGGAGGACATCGTCACCTACGCGATGGGCGGACCGATGTTCTCGACCGGCGTCTCGACCAGGGAGCCGGTGAAGCTGGGCGGGAACCTGACCTCCTACCAGTGCGGAAACCTGGCAGCCACCGCCTCGTTGGCCGCGCTCACGATGGCGGAGCGCTCCGGTGAGCCGGTGCACATCGACCTCTCGATGTTCGAGGCTCAGGCCGGCAGCGTCGACCGCCGAGTCAGCTACCTGCTCTGGTACCTGTGGTCGGGACTGGTCGTCGGGCGCCGGCCCGACGACTCGCTTAGAGCGCTGCCCAACGGCTTCTTCGAAACAGCCGAAGGCCACGTGCTGGCCTTCACCCTTCCGATGTGGGTCGACCGGATGGTCGCCGTGCTCGACGATGACGGCCTTCGGGAGCGATTCAGCGACCCGAACTGGAAGCGCGACGACGACCTCGTCGACGAGATCCAGGCGCTCTTCGTCCCGTGGCTCTACAGCGGCGACAACGCCGATCGGGCCCGAGAAGCGCAACGACACAAGTGGCCCGTGACCCCGCTCAACCCGCCGGTCGCCCTCATCGACGATCCCCACTTTGTCGACCGAGGCTACTTCGTGGAGGTCGAGCATCCCGTAGCCGGGTCGTTCCGCCAGCCCGGCGCCCCGTTCCGCATCGGTGATGTCGCCGACCCGGCGTGGCGGCTTCGTTGCGCCGTACCCACCCTCGATCAGCACGGCGACGAGATCCGATCCGAGCTCGCAGTCCCGGTCGCGACGCCCGATGGCGCGGCCGGTCCCTCGTCGGTCCGGGCCCGACTTCCGTTGGAGGGCGTGCGCGTGCTCGATCTGACCGTTGTGTGGGCAGGACCGTCGTGCACCATGCATCTCGCAGATCTCGGGGCCGAAGTCATCCGGGTCGACAACGCCTGGGTGTTTCCGCCGGCCACGCGGGGCGATCAGCCCCGCCCTCCCCAGGATCTGCTGGTCGACCTCGGCCCGCTCGCTGGGGGTTACCCCAACCTGGACGTGTCCGGCCGACCGTGGAACAAGCACTCGATGTGGTCGGCGCAGGCCCGCAACAAGCTGAGCTGCACACTCGACATCCGCAAGGAGGAGGGTCGGGAGGCCTTCTTCCGCCTGGTCGAGCAGAGCGACGTGTTCGTCGAGAACAACTCGGTCGACACCTTGACCAAGCTCGGGATCGGCTGGGACGAGTTGCGCGTCCGGAACCCGAGGCTCATCTGCGTCCGCATGCCCCCGATGGGTGTCGGGGGGCCGTATTCGTCCTACGTGGGCTTCGGCGCGAGCTTCGAGGCGCTCTGTGGCCTGACGCGACTGCGCGGCTACCTCGACGACGATCCGACCACGACGTCGGCTGCGTTCCACATGGATCCGACCACGGGTGCGGCGGGCACCTTCGCGGTGCTGTGCGCCCTTCGCCGACGCGAGCAGACCGGCGTCGGAATGTTGGTCGAGTTCTCCCAGGGCGAGAACATGATGCATCACATCGGCGAATACCTGATCGACGCCGCCCGCACCGGACGAACCCACGGACCAGGCGGGAACCGACACATCAGTCGTGCCCCCCAAGGCTGTTACCGCTGTGTGGGCAACGACCGCTGGGTCGTGCTCTCCGTCGGCGACGACGCCCAATGGCGATCCCTCTGTCAGCTCATGGGGCGCCCCGACCTCGGTGGAGACGCGCGGCTCGGCACGCTCCGGGGCCGCCTCGACCACCACGCACTGATCGACGAGGCCGTCTCGGCCTGGACCGCCGGCCTCGACCGGTGGGAGGTGTTCGCCCGGTGCCAGGCCCGGCACATTCCAGCCGGTCCGGTACTCGACGAGGCCGACACCTATCTCGACCCGCATTTGTTGGACCGCGGCTTCTTCCGCGACCAGGGATCCGAGGACGTCGGCCGCTGGCAGTTCCCCGGTCATCAGTGGTCGTGGACCGGTCCGCCAATGCGCTGGGAGCCGATCTGCCGTCTCGGTGCCGACAACGACTACGTCCTGCGCACCGTTGCGGGGCTCACCGACGACGAGTACGCCGACCTCGACGCCCGCGGCCACCTCTCGCTCGACTACCTGAAACCCGACGGCACCCCGTACTGAGGCGCGGTTCAGATCGGGAAGTCGTAGTCGGGCGTCGGGGCTCGGGGTTCGGACAGCGATTTCGAGACGAGGAGGCCGGCTGCGAAACCGAAGAGGTGACCCTCCCACGAGACGCCCGGCTGGGGCACGAAGCCGACGAGCATGGTCCCGTAGAGGAGGAGCGCGACCAGAGCCGGAGCGACCGCGACGGGTCGTCGCTCGAACGCGGCCGCGCCGAGCAGCGCCCCGAGATAGCCGAACACGACGCCACTGGCGCCGATGTGATTGCCGCCGCCGCCGAGCAACCAGGTCAATCCGCCACCGATCGCGACCGCGGCCGCAGTGACCGCTGCGAGGCGCCGCGCGCCTCGGATCGCGATCAGGCCTCCGAGCGCGGCGAACGGGACCGAGTTGAAAACGAGATGGGGGAAGCCGCTGTGCAGGACCGGGGCCCAGAGGATGCCGTCGATGCCGTCGGCGCGCCGCGGATGGATCCCGCCGCCCTGCATCCAATCGCCGAGGACGAGCGTGTCGATGATCTCGATCGCCCACATGGTCGCCAGTGCGACGCCGATCGCCACGAGCGGCGAACCTCTCACGTCCCCGTCCAGTCGGGAGATCGCTTCTCGGCGAAGGACCGTCGGCCCTCGCCCGCGTCGTTGGACTGGTTGGCGACCAAGCGCATGGTCTCTCCGAAACGGACCGATTCGGTCCACCCCATGTCGGCCGTCCGGGTGGCGACCTCTTTCACGACACGCGTTGCCAACGGTGCCGACGCGCACAGCCGGGCAGCCAACGCTTCGGCCTCGGCCATGAGGTCGTCGTGGTCGACCACCTTCCACACCAGACCCATCTCCTTGGCCCGGAACGCGTCGACCAGTTCGCCGATCATCAACAGTTCCATGGCGTCGGCCCAGTTCAGCCGACGGGGCAGACGAATCGAGCCGACGATGGTCGGCACCCCGATGCGCACCTCGGGGAAGGAGAACGTCGCCCGGTCACTGGCGATGACGAAGTCGGCGAAACTCACTCCGGTGAGGCCGTAGCCGATGCACGGTCCGTTGACGGCCGCGATCACCGGCTTGAACAGCTCCAGGCCGCTCTCGAAGGAGTTGATGGTCGGTTTCTCCCAGAACGTTCCGGCGAAGGTGCCGGCACTACCGGCGCCGTCCTTCAGATCGGCGCCTGCGCAGAACGTACGACCCGCGCCGGTCATGATCGCGACCCAGGCATCCTCGTCGTCTCGGAAGGCGAGCCAGGCCGCGTTCAGGCTTTCCCGCATCGCCCCGTTGAGGGCATTGAGGCGTTCTGGACGGTTGTAGGTGATGGTCACGACATGGCCGGACTTCTCGTACCGGACGGTCTCGTTGGGCAGCTGTGTCACTGGGCCACAGTAGGCGAATGGCGTCGGAGGAACTCGACGACCGCGTCGTTCCACTGCTGAGGATTTTGGGCGTTGACCGCGTGCGCGGCCTCGATGTCGACGATCTCGATGCCCGGGATCCGGCGAGCCTTTTCGACGAGAGGGAGGAAGCCTTCCTCGAGGACACCCACGGTGAGCATCGTCGGTGGCGCGACGGACTCGAGGCGATCGCCAAGGGGCAACGACCGGTTGGTGACTTCGAGCGACCGGGCGATACCTTCGGTTTGGTGTTCCCCGAACTCCTTGACCATCGCACGTCGGGTGGACTCGGGGATGCGCATCGATCGTGACGGGTTGATCCAGCTCTCCCGAAGGACCTCGACTCCTTCGGAGCGGACCTCGCGGGCCAACTCGGTCACGATGGTGGCGTGGCGGTGTTCCCACATGGCCGGGTTGGCAAAGGCCGAGGAGGAGTTCGTGAGCACCAGTGCCAGCGCTCGTTCCGGTCTGGCCAGCGCGTAGTGGAGCATGAGGGCTGCTCCCATCGATTGTCCGACCAGGTACACCTGGTCGACATCGAGTTCCTCGCAGATGCGTTCGAACTGGTCGATGTAACCCTCGGGCGTGTACACCTCGGGGTCCTCGGGGCTCGGTGATCTACCGTGACCCCAGAGTTCGATGCTCACCGGACGACAGACCTCCGACAGGGCGGAGACGTTCTCGTTCCAATAGGACCGACTGGCGAGGGCGCCGTGGATCATCAGGCACACCGGACCCTCGCCGTCGTGTGCGCTCCAGTTCAGCCGGGGGGAGGACGTCATGGGGACAGGGTGGCGTGGCCCGGCCGGTTTGCGCCAATACGAACCGGAGGGGGAGTCGAACGGGGACCCCCGGACGTGCTAGAACCCGGCGATGGCAAGCCCACAGTTCGAGAAGTTCCTGAAGGTTCTCTGGGGCGCGAAGGCGGCCGCAGGTGGTGCGGCCCCC